>JANOLT010000255.1:0-11388 GCA_031419915.1 Holophagaceae bacterium | reverse complement strand
CAAAGGCAGTGGACTGATCCCTGAAGACATGGGGCGGCGCAGCTTCGTCATCCGATGGCGCAAAACGGGAAACCACTGGAAGATCCGAAGCGTGGAACCAGCCGGGCCGAATCCGTAAGCCCTGGCATTTGAGAAGCCCTGTGGGGATATGAGGGGCGGAGAATTTGAGTCCCGAGTCTCAAATCCCATAATTCAATAACTCAATAGCCAGGCTTCATCCTGCACAGGGATACCCAGTTCCTGGGCCTTGGCGAGCTTGGAGCCGGCCTTTTCTCCGGCGATCAACAAGGTGGTTTTCGCGCTGACGGAATTGGTGACTTTGGCGCCTAGTTTCTTGAGAAGGGCTTCGGCAGCTTCGCGGCTCAGGGTCGGCAGCGTACCCGTCACGACGGCTATCTGTCCTTTCAAGGGAAGCGCGCTGGTATCCCTTGGGACAGGAGGCTCCGGGTGGATGCCCATGGCCTGAAGTTTCGCCGGAAGGTCGGGATGCAGGGTCGCGAAAGCGCGAATGGCTGCTGCGACTTTGGGACCCACTTCCTCCACGGCCTGCAGTTGATCTTCGGTGGCACTCCAAAGCTGATCGAGACTTGGATAGGCTTCGGCCAATAATTCAGAAGTCTTGGCACCCACGAACGGAATGCCCAAGGCATGAATCCAGCGCGACAAAGGCTTGGTACGAGCGGTTTTCAGGGCCTCGATGAAATTCTGCCCGGATTTCTCCGCCATGCGATCCAGGCCCGCGACGAAGGGCACACCTTCACCTTCGAAATTCAAAATGGTGAAGATATCCCAGGGCTGCGCGAAGCGCCCCGAGGCCACCAACTGCTCTGCCATCGCGTCGCCTAGGCCCTCGATATCCAAGGCGCTGCGGCCACCCAGGTGCAACATGCGGGCTTCGAGTTTGGCGGGGCATTCGGGGTTGAGGCAGCGGATGGCCACGTCGCCTTCGTCATCTTTGCCAACTTCACCACCGCACACGGGGCACCGTTCAGGAACGGCCACCGGTGACAGCGAGTCTGCATCCTGGCCAGGCACCACCGCCACCACTTTGGGAATCACGTCGCCGCCCTTTTCGATGAAGACCCGCATCCCGGGCCGCAATCCAAGGCGCGCCACTTCATCAGCGTTGTGAAGTGTGGCCCGCTTCACGGTGGAGCCCGCCACGAAGACCGGCTCCAATTCCGCCACCGGCGTGAGTTTGCCCGTGCGGCCCACCTGCCAGGTGATGCCCAGCACCGTCGTCGTGGCCTGCGTTGCCGGGAACTTGTAAGCGATGGCCCAGCGGGGAACGCGATCGGTGGTGCCGAGCTGCTGCTGGAGATCGGCGTCCCGAACTTTTATGACCACGCCATCCGTGTCGAAGGGCAGACGCAATCGGGCTTCCGCCTGTTCCCGGATGAACGCCAGCACTGTGTCCAGATCCCCTTCGACCGTTCCGGGCATGGCGGTGAAGCCCCATGCGGAAAGCTGTTTCATGGCTGCCGCATGATCTTCGGCGCCCATCCATTGCCAGGGAAGGAACTGCAAACGGCGCTCCGCCACAATGCGGCTATCCAGCAGCTTCATGGTTCCGCTGGCGGCGTTGCGGGGATTCACGAACCGCATCTCACCCGTCGAGTCCCGTGCTGCGTTGATCTCTTCCCAGCGCCGGCGAGAAAGAAAAACCTCGCCCCGCACTTCCACATCGGCCGGTGCGTCACTCTTAAGCATGAGAGGAATATCGGCGATGGCGCGGGCGTTGGCCGTGACGTTCTCACCCACTTCACCATCCCCTCGGGTGAGGGCTTCCACCAGCATCCAGTTTTCATATCGCAGGCTCAAGGACAGGCCATCCACCTTCAGTTCCGCGGCGAAATCCAGCCTTGTATCCGCAGGAAGAAGTCGCAGCATCCTGGTATTCCAGTCCCGCAGCTCGGCTTCGGTGTAGGCATTGTCCAAGCTCAACATGGGCGTGCGGTGGCGAACTTTTTCAAAGCTCTCGATGGGTGGCGCGCCGACACGAAGCGTCGGGCTGTTGGGATCCGCCAATTCGCGATGGGCGGCTTCGAGATCGCGCAGCTCGCGCTCCAGCGCGTCGTACTCCGCGTCAGTAATGACGGGCGCATCCTGAACGTAATAGCGTCGGCGATGCTCCAGCACCTGATCGGCGAGTTCCTTCATGCGAGATCGGAGATCCATGAACCTAGCCTAGTGCACCCGTCTGGAAAAGTTAGGGTATTGATGCAGACGGCGGGGTTTATCGCGGCATGGGACTACCCCCCGATCACACTGTCCCCCGGACAGTGCTCCCGCTCTCGCTTCGCGATCGCGGAGGGGGCCCCGTGACTACCTCAACTTGGCCTGGTGATGGATGTTCATGATGATGCCCAAGGCCAAAAAGAAGGCCAGTGTGCTGGAGCCGCCGTAGGTGAAGAAGGGCAACGGAATGCCCGTGGTGGGAAGGGCGCCACTCACCATGCCGATGTTGATCAGGATATGAAAGCCGAATATCCCCGCGGCTCCAACACAGAAGTAAGTCCCAATCACCGTAGTGGCCTCTCTCGCGATGGCTAGTATCCGATGAAGTAGCACGCCGAAAAGGGCAAGCGCCAGCAAGATGCCCACAAACCCCCGTTCCTCGGCCCATACGGAGAACACGAAATCCGTGGTCTTTACCGGAAGAAAGTTCAGCTGAGTCTGCGAACCGCTCATGAAGCCCTTGCCCCACACCCCCCCTGCGCCAATGGCGATGCGGCTTTGATTCACCTGGTAGCCCTTGCCTTTCAGGTCGCGCGAAGGGTCAACGAAAGTGTGGATGCGCTCCTTCTGGTAGCTCTTCAGTTTGTAGTTCCAGACCACGGTGGAGAGCAGCGTGAAGCCCAAGACTCCCGCCACCACCCAGCGCCAGCGGATCCCGCGCAGCAATGGGAAGAGCAGCAGGATGGGGGTATAGGTCATCGCCACGCCCAGATCCGGTTGTTTGAGCACCAGGAACATGGGGAAGAACAACAGCCCCGCAGCCCCCACCAGATCCCAGTTCGTGAGGGCCTCCGGAGATTTCGTACCCAGGCGATGGGCCACGAAAAGCAGGACCAACCACTTTACGAATTCCGAGGGTTGAATACTCACTCCGCCAAAGGACAGCCAGCTTTTCGAACCCGCCACCGTGTGCCCGATGACCAACACCACAAGAAGGCTCAGTAGGCCTGCCACGTAGATTGGCAAGCTGCTTTGCGCCAAGCGCCGGTAGTTGAAGCGGGAGAACAGCAGCATCGCTAGAAGGCCAAGTCCGTTCCACACGCTCTGCCGAATCCACAATGCTTGATGTACGGTGTCTTTCCCGGCGGAGTAAAGGGTGAGCGTGCCAAGCGCGGTGAGAACCAGTACCAGGAACACCAATACGGGATCCAGGTTGCGGGTGGATTTGTTCAGCGCGCTCGGTGTCATTGGCAAATTCATCGCTGGGCCCCGGCATCTGTGGACCTGGGCACAGCCTTGGCCGCTGGCGCTTCAGGCGCCACGATGAGCTCGGGCTTGGGCTCGGCCTCATCGCTTTGGACCTCATCAAAAGCGTCCGGCAATTTTCCGCCCGGAGCTGGCAACGGCTTCTTTAATCGGTCAAGGAACCAGTACTGGCATAATTTCCGGCCGATGGGCGCGGCAGCCTCGGCTCCGAAGCCCGCGTTCTCAACAACGATTGCCCAGGCTATTTGTGGATTCTCGCGTGGAGCATAGCCCGCGAATAACGCGTTGTCCCGAAACTGTTTGGCCAGAGTACGGTAATGCGCCTTGTCTACGAAGGTCGTGACCTGGCTAGTGCCAGTCTTGCCGCACATGGTGACGCCCGGCAGAGCCGACTTATGGGCGGTGCCGCTGCGCACCACTTCGTACAGGCCTTCATCCAAGGCCGCCCATATTTTCGGGTCGAGCCCCGCCTCTCGTGGTTTCGGGGGTGGCACAATTTCCATCTGCCCCGATCCGTCGCGTAGACCGTAAAGGAGATGCGGCGTGAGCACTTTCCCTTTGGCACCAAGCATGGCGTAGAAGCGCGCCAGTGCGATGGGTGTGACGCCGTTCTGCCCCTGTCCGATAGCCACGCTGATGGTCTCTCCGGCGTACCATTTCTTTTCTTTGCGCCCGTGCTTGGCCTTCCATTCCCGGCTGGGAATGCGCGAGGGCAACTCGTTGGGAAGATCCACCTGGGTGAGTTCCGTGAGCCCATATTTCACGGCGGTCGCGTGAATTTCATCCACATCGAGCCGTATTCCCAGTTCATAGAAATAAACATCGCAGCTCCGGGCGATGGCCTGAACGAGATTCACGGTTCCATGTACCCCGTCGCAACGGAATTCGCGGCCATAATAGGCCTTCTTCCCGTGGCAGGTGAACGTGGTTTCCGGCGTGATGATGCCCTTTTCCAGAGCGCAAAGCGCGATCAACAACTTGTAGGTGGAACCCGGCGAGTAAAGTCCTTGCGTGGCCCGGTCCAGCATGGGATGGGTGGGGTTGCGCACGTACTGATCCACCTTTTCCTGGCTCATGCGGCTCAGGAATGCGTTGGGATCGAAGGAAGGGCTGGAGTAAAGGGCCAGGATGCCGCCATCCCGCAGATCAATCACCACGCCCGCGCCGCGCTCTTCGCCAAAGGCATCCTGCATGGTCTTTTGCAGCCCTGAATCCAAGGTGAGATAAACGCTTTGGCCCGGCGTGGAATTCTCCAGACCATAGAGCGCGACTTCGCGACCAAGTTGATCCACCAGGCTTTTCCGTTGGCCATCCTGGCCCTTCAGTAAATCGTTTTTGGCGGCCTCGAACCCGCTGCGGCCCACGATTTCGCCCAGCTGGTAACGGCCCGGATCTTTCGACATCAGCTGCGGATTCACTTCACCCACATAGCCAAGCACATGGGCGGCCAACTCATCGCCCTGATACACCCGCCGGGGCGCCACTTCGATGCTCAGAAAGGGAAATCGAGCCCGCAGATTTTCGGCCCGCGCAAGGCCTGTGTCATCCAGGTTGTCCTGCACTACAAGGGATCGCTTCATCCCGGCGCTGCGCGCCATCTGCACACGCCGATTCAACTGTTCGGGGTCCTGCTCCAGAGCTTGGGCCAGGGATTCCACCTGTGCGGGATCCTTTGGCAAGTCTTCTTGTTGAATCACGAGATGCAGTGCCTTGCGATTGTCCACGAGACGATGCCCGTTGCGATCGAAGATGATGCCCCGTGGCGCGGGCGTGGCGCGCACCTTCACCGCCTGGCTGAGGGCCAGTTTCTCCAATTCGCTCCGCCGCACCACCTGCAGCCAGGCATAGACAAGGCCCAGGCCCAGCATCATCAGCCAAACAACGACCTGAAGGGTGGTCAGCCGTTTGCGCAGGAGGTTTCGTTGGCGGAGATCCACGGCTACCTCGGATAGACGGTGGGTTTAAAGCGCCAAGCCAACATCGCCCAAAGCGGTGAAGTGAGCAAGGCCCAGAGCCATCCCCGGCCCCAAGTATGCGTGCCGGAGGCCAAGGCCACCACGAGATGCAACAGTAGCGCGTGCAACAGGGTGAAACCCGCCAACCTTGCCCACCAAATAAGGCGCCTATCCGGGGGCCAGAAACGGTTAAAGAAAAGTACCGTCAGGGTGAGGGTCAGATCCACCCACGCAGCGCCACCAGGATGGGGCACCATGCGCAGTGTGCCTTCCGCCACCCAGCCCGCCGCCACTGCCCAAAGGCCCGCCACCAAGGGTACTGGTTGCAAGGGTGCCAATCCCAGCACCAATGCCACATGGAATACGGCCTGGAGAGAGGGCCACGGCGCCGTGAAAAAAATTCCCAGCAACGCCAAGAGACAGACCAAAGAAGACCGCACCGTGGCAGGAGTATTGCGGACCTTCATTGCAGCCCCTTCCCGGAACCCGCGGGCGGCGGCGCCGGGGGGCTCACTTCAATCGGTGGCTTGGGTGGTAGCACCAGCAACAGGTGCAGGCGATCCATTGGCGCTGAGAGTGCTACTTCCACTTTCAACTCGGTATCCCGAGGCCGCACCTGGCTCACGAAGCCAACCAATAGACCGCGGGGGAAAACACGATCCAGGCCGGAGGTGTAAACCGCTTCACCCACCTGGACACCTTCCTGGCTGCTGATGTAACGAATGTCGGCCTTCCCCGGACCCGTACCCTGTAATACACCTGTGGCGCGGCTTCGCGCCAGCATTACACCCGTAGAGGCATTGTAGGCATCCAATGGAAGGACACTGGCCTGTCGAAGGCCGACACTCCAGATGCGCCCCACTACCCCTTCGGGGGCGATGATGCCTTGATCTGGTTGAAGGCCAAGGTCTGAGCCCCGATCAATCACCAGCCCTCCAAAGGGCGCGTTTCGGATATTGGCGATGACACGCGCGGCTTTGGTTTCCAGGGGCAACTGTTGCTTGAGCCCCAGGAGACGGATGGCTTCTTCGGCCTCGGCGCGGCGGGGGCCTTCTCGAGCTCCCTGGATTTCGAACAACCCAACCCTGGTTTTAAGCTGGGCGATCTCCCCTTCAGCGGTGGCGAGGTTTCGGATTTTTTGGCTCCTGGCCTCGCGGACAGCCTCCCATTTGGCGGAAACCTTGAGAACTGGCCCCGAGACAAGATTCAACGCTTTCACCAGACCCATGCCAGGCCAACGCCCGCTCATTACCCAAAGCCCATGCCCGAGCCAGAGCAAGGCCAGGATCCAAGCCTGCCAGCCTGCGGAGCGCCATCCGGCACGGGGGGCCATTAGTCAAGCATCTGAATGCGCCTCAGGAAGGGGATGTCCTCAAGCAGCATGGCGGTGCCACGCACCACGGCAGTCTCTGGATCCTCCGCCCGATAGCACGGAAGGTGGGTCTCCTTGCGGAGCCGTTCATCCAGACCCTGGATCTTGGAGCCTCCACCGGTAAGGCAAATGCCACGCTCGATGAGGTCCGCCGCCAACTGAGGGGGGGTTTCGTTGAGCGCCTTGCGCACCAGATCAATGATGGCGTTGATGGGCTCCGAGAGGGCCTCACGGATTTCCGAATCATTCAGCGTCAAGGTCTTGGGCAGGCCCTCGAATTGATCCCGGCCGCTGACTTCCATGGTGCGTACCTGGTCAGAGGGAAAAGCCGAACCCAGCTCACACTTCACCCGCTCCGCGCTTGATTCAGAAATGAGTACGTTGTACTTCTCGCGGATGAATTTGATGATCGCCTCATCCATTACGTCCCCAGCCACGGTGATGGAATCCGCGAACACTTTGCCGTTGAATGAGATCACCGCAACGTCAGTGGTCCCACCGCCGACATCCACGATCATGCAGCCGCGTTTTTCGTTGACGGACAGACCCGCTCCAATGGCGGCCACCATGGTCTGGTCCACAAGGAAAACCTCGCCAGCCTTGGCGTCGTAGCAGACCTGCTTCACCGCGCGACGCGCCACCTGGTGGGCCACGGGAGGCACGCTCACCACAATACGAGTGCGGGAAAAGCCCTTGTTGGGGCGGGCCTTTGCGATGAACATCGCTAGCATTTTTTCAGCGGCGTCCACTTCGAAAATCATGCCGTCCTTCATGGGACGCACGGTCTTCACACCCTGGGGAGCGCGGCCCATCAGTTGCTTGGCCTCGTCGCCCACAGCTTCGACTTCACCTGTCTGGGTGTTGATGGCCACGATAGAGGGCTCGTAGACAACGATGCGCCCCGCCTGTTTGGTGTGAATCAGAACCGAAGCCGTGCCCAAGTCGATAGCAAGGTCTGACGTGAACAGATTGGACCAGAATTCGCCTGAAAAAATAGACGCCACAGCTCAACTCCAAAGGAACCTCTTAGGATGCCACGGGGACTGGGTAGATCCTAGTGAAAGGCCATTGAGCACATGCCTAACCTGGATTATCCAGAATCAAGCCACCCATCCCCAATTTTCGATTGGGGACTCTCATCTCCTGTTGGGCTTCAATCGAAAATCAAAAAATCCCCCAAAACGTGTTCGGAGATCTCAGGCTTTCGCGGCTTCCAGGATTTCCCGCACCAGGAGATCCGTATCCAGGCGTTGCGGAAGCTCCTTGTGGTAGCCCCGAACCCAGCGTTTCCCGTTCACCAGAAAATAAGGAATCCCGCGCTTGCCTGTGCCTGCTTCCAACCGCTCTGCCGCGCCTTCTTCTTTTTCGATATCCACCTTCGGAAATTGAAGGCCCTGCTCCGCGAGCCAGCTGTCCAGGCGACGGCAGTCTCCACACCAGGTGGCCGAATAAATTTGCAGGTCCAATCCTGATAGTCGGGATGCGTCATTCATCGGTCGCTCCTTCAGTGCGCCATTGCGGCATTGCGGCACGGGCGTTCCTCCCTCATTCTGGACTATTCGCGGAGAGAACACATGAACAAGGTGACCCCGAGTACCCGGCCCATCCTACTGGCCACAGCCATCGCCC
Source organism: Holophagaceae bacterium (assembly GCA_031419915.1). Lineage (GTDB taxonomy): Bacteria > Acidobacteriota > Holophagae > Holophagales > Holophagaceae > JANXPB01. The sequence goes on along the minus strand of JANOLT010000255.1, from coordinate 2,988 downwards.
CCGTCTTGGCGCTGGCCCTTGGCTGCGGCATGGGTTCCCGTGATTCCAGCCCTGTGGTGGCCAATGTGGCCGGGCAAAAGATCACTCAAAAGGAGTTCGAAGGAATTGTGCGGGCCCTGGCCCCCAAGCAATCGGACGCCGACACGCTGCTCACGGATCCCAAGATGAAGGAGCGCCGCAATCAGTGGGTCGGGAACCTCGCCGAGCAGAAAGCGTTGATTGAATTGGCAAGGCTTGAAGGCGTGGATAAGGATGTAAAAGTTCGCCTGCAAGCGGAATCAGCTCTGGCCGAGGTCTACAAGCGCGCCATTATCGAGAAACGCGCTGCGGCCTTGACCGCGCCTGAAGCGGACCTGCACAAGATCTACGACGAAGCTATCGCCCGGCAAAAAACAGCGGGCAGCACTCAGCCTCTCCCACCCTTCGATGCAGTGAGAGCGGAACTCGTCCAGGCCTGGCAGCAGAAACAGCAGCAGCAGGCCCAGGAGCGATTGGTGAAGGAGCTGAAGGAACGCGTGCCCGTGTCCTACGGCGAGGGCTACCAGCCTAATCAGATGGGCGGGAACTAAGGCTTGGAAAGAATTTGGACCTCAACTTCTCCAGCGTCGCCGAAGAAGCCGCCCGGTCCTTACACCAAGTGAAGCAGGTTCGCGGCATGCAAGGCCATAGGCGTCCGGTCCATGGCGAATTCAAACGGGTTGGACTTCGGCTTCCGCGATGGCCTCGGCGATAAGCTGGTCCGCCACGCCATGACGGCGCAGGCTCGCCACGACGCGCTTTACATGGTCGTTCTCCTGCAGGGCCAGGTCCTTCCGCAAGCCTTGGCCGATGTAGGCGCGGATCAAGGGCTGGTAGCCGGAGAAACCCAACGCGGGAGCCACCGCCTTGAGATCCTCAATGACATCTTCGGGGATCCGGATGCTGATGGTGGTCATGGGACGGTCCTTGCGGAGCCGCTTCTGAATGCGTTCACTCATGCTCATATTCCCTCCTCTCCAAGGGTGTGGCCCTGCGGGCCGAAATGATGCGGATGGCGTCCTCCTGCCGCTCGACAAGCACCACGAACAAGAGGGCCCAGTCTTCTGTGAGGCCGATAGCAGCCTCCCGGGCCTCGCCCTGATCGCTGGCGTCCACCATGCAGACGAAGGGGTCAAAAAGCACCTCGCAGGCTTTCTCGAAAGAGACATGGTGCTTGCGGAGGTTGGTGGATGCTTTCTTCGAGTCCCACTCGAAAACCTGGCCCTGGAACTCGAAGGTGACATCCATCTGGATAAATGTATATACGTTGTAAATGACTGTCAAGGGGCTAAGGCGCCATTCATGAATCAGGAGCCATTGCGGAATAGCTAGTCCATTTCTTGTCGGTGCCTGGAGACGGAATTCCTCCCGGCGCCGCTCCCGCGGCTGGCTCGGCCGCTCGCTGTCTAGGGCCGCCTCCAGCCTTCGCTCGCTTCGCGCGCTACGGCTTCCGGTACGCGGCCCAAGACTGCTGAGATTCAATTCCGTCTCCGCCAAGTAAAAAAGACCCCAAAAAACGGGGTCCTTTTTACTTGGTGCCTGGAGACGGAATTGAACCGCCGACACATGGATTTTCAATCCATTGCTCTACCAACTGAGCTACCCAGGCAGGATGAATCAGGCTACCAGAGGACCGATGGATTTCAAGTGGGAAGTCCGGCGAGGATGGGGCAGACTGAAGGTTTGGAGGCGGGCACCATGGCAACGCCGAAGGTGAAAGAAATTCAGGTCCAGAAACCCGCGCAGAGCCTTGCTCATTTTCAACAGAAGATGGCGCAAGGGCAGGATCTGGAGACAGGCATGCTCAAGCCACTTCTCATTGGTGCAAGCGCGGTGGTGCTGCTTGTGGCAGGTTTTTTCGGCTTCAGCACATGGCGGGACAACCAGCTGGAGGCATTCGAATCCAACCTGGCGGTGATCACTCAAGGCCTTGATAGCGCCGGACCAGCCCCGATTGGCGCAGATCAGATTGAAAAGACCATGCGAGACAGGCTGCCCAAACTTGAAGCCCTTGTGAAGACGGCTCCGGATTCGCGCAAGGTTTCCGCAGAAGGCCTGCTTGCCGTTTGGAAACTTTCCTTGGACGGTAAATCCTCCGCTCCCGCCGCACCTACGAAAGGGCCCTGGGCTCGCATCGCTCAAGCAGAGCGCGCCATCGCGCTTGGCCAGGGGCAGGAAGCCCTCACACTTCTTTCCCCTTTGCGGAAAAGCGCGTCACCCAAGGAAGACTGGGCGAACCTTTACTGGAACACCTTGGTGGAAGCGGGCCGCCTCGCCGGGAACCGTGACCAGGCTTGGAAGGATTACGCGGAATACAAGGACCGCTTCAAGGATCGCGCCGTCACCACGTCGATGGATCGCACCCTCCAAGGAATCTAATCAGAATCCGGTAAGCTGGTCTGCTATCTAAGCCAAGGGGCCAGCCATGGAATCCATGCGGATGTACGATCTCATTCACGCCAAAAAATCAGGCCGCGCGTTGAGCGCTGATCAAATCGCGTTCTGGGTGAAGGGCGTCACCGAAGGCCGTGTTCCCGACGAGCAGAGTTCTGCATTGCTCATGGCCATCTGCTGGCGGGGCATGAACACCGAAGAAACGCTTGCCCTCACGCTCAACATGCGCGACTCAGGCCATCGCGCGGATCTCTCTTCGGTGCCCGGCATCAAGGTGGATAAGCACAGCACCGGCGGCGTAGGAGACAAGACCACCCTGATCCTTGGCCCCATCGTGGCCGCCTGCGGGCTCAAATGCGCCATGTTCAGCGGTCGCGGCCTCGGCCACACCGGCGGCACCGTAGACAAATTCGCTGCCATTCCCGGCATGAAGGTGGAATTGACCGAAGCGGAATTCATCGCAAGCCTGGCCCAGGTTGGCTTTGCCAATTCCGCACCCACCGGTGATTTCTGTCCGGCGGATCGCAAACTCTACGCCCTGAGGGACGTGACGGCCACGGTGGAATCCATCCCTTT
>JANOLT010000254.1:0-3208 GCA_031419915.1 Holophagaceae bacterium | reverse complement strand
TTCGCGGCGATGGCCAGCGCCTTATCAATGAGTTCGACCGGCGTGACGCACACCGGGCATCCGGGCCCGTGGATGAGAGTGATGGCTTTCGGCAGCAGCTCGTCAATGCCGAAGCGCACGATGCTGTGGGTCTGCCCGCCACAGACTTCCATCAGCGACCAGGGTTTGGTCACCACGCGATGGATGGCCTCGACGAAGGGGCGCGCGGCTTCGCCGTCTCTGTATTCATCCAGGAATTTCATTCGAGCCCCTCCATGGAGGCCGCGTCCAACTCCCGCAGAACCGCGAACACGCGCTGCGCCGCCTCTTCGTCGATGACATCGAGAGCCATCCCCGCATGCACGACCACATATTCGCCCACCTTCGCTTCGGGGACGAAGGCGAGGCTGATCTCCTTCACCACCTGCCCGAAAGCCACGCGGCCCATGCGCAGATCACCATCTTCGAAGCTCAGGACCTTGCCTGGAACACCAAGGCACATGTCATACCCCCACGTCGTGTTGTTTATCCCGGATCCGGCATTTGGGCGGGATGAAACTGGCTTCAGGCTTCAGGCTACAGGCTTCGGGCCGCAAATCGCTTCGCATTGGTTTGTACTTTGGGTGATGCGAACCTGAAGCCTGAAGTCCGAAGCCTGAAGCCAACGGGATCGTGCAATCGCAATATCCGGGTTTACTGCTCATATCTCACACCTCGTACCTCATACCTCATTGCCGTCCCATTGTGCCGCCACCCATGCCTGTCCGAGGGATATTCCGCCATCGTTGGGCGGGTAGAGCGCGGGGCGGTGGACCCGGAATCCCCGATCCGAAAGTTTTTCCATGCAGAGGGCTGCCAGAAGCTGGTTCTGGAAGCAGCCGCCCGTGAGGATCACATCTTCGCGCCCGACCGATTCCGCAAAGGCCAGGGCGAGATCCGCCAGAGCCGCATGGAAGCGCCGGGCCATTATTCCGGGTTCAACGCCATGGCGCTGATCCGCCAGCAACTCTTGCAGCATCGGTGTCGGGTCTGCTACGTCCCCTTTGAGGGTGATTAAATAGGCACCGTCATCTTTGGAGGAGGTCGCGGCGAACTCCAGGGCCATGGCCGCCTGGCCCTCGAAACCCGCGCCCACGCGGATCCCCACCAAGGCCGCTACCGCGTCGAAGAGCCGGCCGATGCTGGAGGTCCGTGGTGAATGGAGTCCCAGTTCGAGCATCCTCCGCAGCGGCCGGAGTTCGGCGGCTGAAAACAAACTTACCGACGGAGCATCATCACCGAGCATTTCCCAACAGAGGCCCAGAGCGGATCGCCGCGGCTCGCGTACCGCGCGCTCGCCACCGGGCAGGGGGAAGGTGCGCAGATGGCCGAAGCGCGAGAAGCGCGGACCATCCACCAGCAACGCCTCGCCGCCCCAGACGGTGCCGTCTGGCCCATAGCCGGAGCCATCCCAGGCCAGGCCCAGGACGGGTTTCCGCAGATCCAGTTCAGCGATACAGGCGGACACATGGGCATGGTGGTGCTGCACCCGCACCAAGGTCAGGCCGCGCTCTTGGGCCATGCGTTCGGCCAGGCGCGTGGAAGCGTAATCGGGGTGCAGATCGCAGGCCAGACGGGCGGGCTCGGCCTGAAAAAAATCCAAGAAGTCATCAACTGTGCGCGATAGCAAGGAAATGCCTTGAGGTGAATCCAGGTCTCCCAGGTGCTGGCTGACCACAGCTTGCCCATCCGTGAACAGCGTGATGGTGCTTTTCATGTGGCCGCCGAAGGCCAGCACCACCGGGGCGTCCAGCGGCAACGGCAGCGGCAGCGGGGCAAAACCTCGGGCCCGCCGCAACAGATGCAAGGTGCCTGCTTCCACACGGCCGACGGAATCATCCACCGGGCGAAGGACGGGGCGGTTGTGCACCAGGAAGGCGTCCGCCACATCTCCAAGATGCTCCATGGCTTCATCGTCTCCGATGCACATGGGCTCATCGGATAAGTTGCCGCTGGTGCAGACGAGCGGGCGGTCCACAAGACTCAACAACAGCTTGTGCAGCGGGGTGTAAGGCAGGAAGGCGCCGAGGTTGGGGTTGCCTGGGGCGACGCCCTGGGAGATGCAGTTGCCGCGCCATTTCAGCAAGAGAATGGGCGCTTCGATGGATTGCAAGATGGCCATCTCGGCTTCGGAGACCTCACAGGCGCGAGAAAGCGAATCCAGATCCGGAAACATCACCGCGAAGGGTTTTTCTTCGCGATGTTTGCGCGTGCGCAATAGCGCGACCGCGGTATCCGAAGTCGCATCCACCAGAAGTTGGTAGCCCCCGAGGCCTTTCATCGCAAGGACACGGCCCGCGGCGAGATCAGCGGCGGCTTCTCGAAGGGCCGCCTCGCCTTCAGTGCGGAAAACGCCACGGGCGTCTTTCAACGAGACCTTGGGCCCGCATACGGGACAGGCGATGGGTTGCGCGTGGAAGCGGCGGTCGGAGGGGTCGCTGTATTGGGCCGAGCAGGCCTCACAAAGCGGGAAGGCGCGCATGGCGGTGCGGGGCCGGTCGTAAGGCAGGCCCGCGATGATGCTGTAGCGGGGACCGCAATAAGTGCAATTGGTAAAGGGATAGCGGTATCTGCGCTCACTGGGCGTATCCATTTCTGCTTTGCAATCGGCGCACATGGCGAGGTCGGCGGGCACCGAAGGCCTGGTTTTCGCACTCTGGCCGCTGGCGCGGATGCTGAAGGCGGATTCGGTGGGAAGGTCCTCGATCGCGCGGGTTGAGATGGCGTGGATTCTGGCCGGTGCGGGTTTTTCGTCCCGCAGGGCGCTCAGGAAATCATCAAGAACTGTTTTGGGACCTTGCACCTCGATTTCAACGCCATCAGGCCGGTTGCGCACCCATCCGACCAAATTCCGGGCCAGGGCGATGCGGTACACGAAGGGCCGGAAACCGACACCCTGCACCACACCCTGGACTTCGATGCTCAGGCGCGGCACGGTGGACTTGAAAGCGCTTCGCTGCGCTTTTCTTTCGCGAGCCGTGCGCCTGTTTCGATCCAGTTGATCCACGATTCCAGCCCTTCACCCATGGTGGCGCTGGTGCGGATGACCTTGAGGCGCGGATTCACGCGGCGGGCGAAGTCCAGGCACTGGTCCACGTCGAACTGAAGATACGGAAGCAGGTCCACCTTGTTCAGCAGCAACACATCCGCGGCGGCGAACATGTCCGGGTACTTGAGGGGCTTGTCCTCG
>JANOLT010000253.1:0-1881 GCA_031419915.1 Holophagaceae bacterium | reverse complement strand
GTGGGCGGCGGCGCCCTGCTGCCCCACCTGCCCATCCTGGCCCAGAACATCCTGGGCCGCCCGCGGGTGGTGCTGGGCCGGGTTCATGGACGCCAAGGCCTGCCCCAGGTGCTGTCCAATCCTCTCTACACCAACGCGCTCGGCGCCGTGAAAGCTCTCGCGCGCGACCTTCAGGACACCGGTCCCAAACGCGGCGGGGACGGCCTTCGCGGATTCTTCAAGAAACTCTTTTGACGGAGACTACCCATGGCTGAAGTCCCCTTTCTGCCCAGCCCCGAACACCTGCCCGGCGCCAACATCAAAGTGGTGGGCGTGGGCGGCGCGGGCTGCAACGCCATCAACCGCATGCTCCAAAGCGGCATCACCGGCGTGCAGTTCATCGCCATGAACACGGATCGCCAAAGTCTTGCCCAGAGCAAGGCCCACGTGCAGATGCCGCTGGGGCCCTCCAGTTCCCGGGGCGGCCTGGGAGCCGGTGGCAACCCGGATCGTGGCGCCGTGGCGGCGGAAGAAAGCCGTGAAGAAATTCTTGCCGCGCTGTCCGGCGCCGACATGGTGTTCATCACCGCGGGCATGGGCGGCGGCACCGGTACCGGGGCCGCCCCGCTCATCGCGGCTTATGCGCGGGAACAAGGCGCGCTCACGGTTTCCGTGGTGCTCACACCCTTCGCGTGGGAAGGCCCCCGCAAAGCGGAAAAGGCGCTGAGTGGCCTGGCGAACCTGAGGGACACATCGGACACGGTGATCGTCGTCTCCAACGAAAAACTCATGAGCGTTTGTGAGCGCGGCACCAAGATGACCGACGCCTACCAGATGGCCGATGGCGTGCTGATCCAGGGCGTGCGCGGCATCGCAGATCTCATCCTGCGGCCGGGCCTCGTGAACCTGGATTTCGCGGACGTGGAAGCCGTGCTGAAGGACGGCGGCGAAGCCTTCATCGGCACAGGCATGGGCCGCGGCGAAGAAGCCGTCATGGACGCCTTGCTGAAAGCTCTCGCAAGCCCGCTGCTGGAACGCTCCGCAGATGGTTTTGCCGCCAACGTGATCGTGTCCGTCATGGCCCATCCGGACCAGGTGGGCTTCAGCGAATTCAGCACCGCCATGAACTACCTGCACGAGCGCTTCGAGGGCCACGCGGAGATCAAGCCCGGCCAAGTGCTGGCGCCAGAAATGGAAGATCGCGTCATCGTCACGGTGCTGGCCTCGGGCTTCAAATCGGCCACATCATCCACCAGCCAGAGCATCTACCAACGCACGGAGGCACCGGCGACGGACAATGCGCCCCACAACACGCCCAGCGGCCGCGTCTACGGCGAAGCGCCGCCCGACACCCATCCCAGCCACCTGCCCGGCGGCCAGCTGCCCTCCGCCACGCCCACGCGCCTCATGCCCCTGATGCCCCAGGGCCCGACCCCCAGCGGCGAAATGGCCAACCAAGCCGAAGACCTGCACGTCCCCGCCATCATCCGGTTGAGCCAGGGAAGACTGCCGATTGAATAGGCGGTGAACATAAACTGCAGCTGCATCACAGAAGTGATGTCAGCGAGGTGATGCCATGAGATGCCATCCGCGTGGGAGCCGCATTAATCCCGGATCCTGCATTTGGACAGGATGAAATTGGCTTCAGGCCTCAGGCTGCAGGCTTCAGGCAAAGAATCGCTTCGCATTGGATTGTGCTGTTGGTGATGCGAACCTGAAGCCTGTAGCCCGAAGCCTGAAGCCAGCGGGAATCGCGCAATCGCAAAATCCGGGTTCAATCTTTGGGTTTCCTTGGATAGGGGGCCGTAACAAAATAACCAGAACTGCACAGGTTATTTTGTCGCAACGGCTTAGCAAACAAACGCTGGACCCGGGCAGATCCCTTGATCAGGATCTTGCAAC
>JANOLT010000252.1:0-6516 GCA_031419915.1 Holophagaceae bacterium | reverse complement strand
CAAGGTTTCACGGTGGAGGCTTCCACGGTGGTGGGGAGGTTGTCCTTCAACAGCGCGAAAGGGCCTGCGTCTTCAAGATCGCGGCGCAACACATCGGTGAAATTCGATGTGACACTGGCGGTATCAAGGCCCGCCAGAACTGGATTTGGCATGCCCAGGCCCAATTTCCCCTGACGCACGTCCACGGTCACTTCGGTTTGGGATCCTGACTTGGGCACTGACGGCGGCGATGCTGCCTGGCCTGCAGGTTTGGGCTGGGCCTCGGCCCACGGCCCGAAAAGGCCCAGCCCACTAGCCAGCATCAATGTCCCCAATGTCCCCATCAGCGTTCGGCGCACATGATCTCCGTATCCTTGGTGTGCATAGATTAACAAACTTGTTTCTCACGCGTTGAATTTCAGCAGAGCACGGAGCCCCTGGGCCGCATGGATTCAGTTGCCAGCAGGAGCGTCAGCAGACCCAAGGACGGCCAGATCAGTTGCCACGGGCTGACCAACAGGAAGGCGCGGCCCGCCGCGAGCATGGAGCCCCAGGAGGCCTGCTCTGGCGGCAGGCCCAGACCGAGAAAACTGAGGCCGCCCTCCGCCAGCACCACGGCCCCGATCCCCACGGCTCCCTGGGCCGAAAGAATGGGCCAGAGCCGCGGCAGCAGATGGCTTGTCCACAGGTGGAATCGGCCCGCCCCCATCAACTTTGCTTGCTGAAGACTAGGATCCACCTTCAATGTGTCCAACTGGGAAAGCGAAAGCCGCGCATAGGGAATCCAGCCGCCCACGGCCAACGCCAGGATCAACGCCCCGTAGCCCGGCCTCAGGAAGGCCAGCAGGAACAGGCAGAGCAACAATGAGGGGATAGAGGCAAGCGCGTCCGCCAGGGCCAGCAATGCGCGGCGCAGAAATGGCGATGGATGAACCAGCAGCGCCGCTAAAGTCCCACTCAACAAGTGCAGCGCCGTAAGGCCCAGGCCCAGCGCCAGGGCGCGCGCACCCCCCAGCCACCAGCGATGAAGCAGATCGCGGCCCAACTCATCAGTGCCAAAAAGATGCGCTGAATTGGGCCCCTCAAGGCGATGAAGAAGATCCACCTCGCCGTTGCCACCGAATACAAAACCGAGCATCAGAATCAGCGTCGTAGCGGCAAGAATCCATGCTCGTTTCATCGCGTCCTCGGATCAAGAAATCCTTGGGCCCATTCCACCGCCAGTTGGGTTGCCACATAGAACGCCGCACCCAAAAGCACCGTGCCTTGCAACATCGGCAGATCCCGCGCCGCCAGCGCACCCACCAACTGAAGGCCGAGACCGGGAAGCGAAAAAATCGTTTCGGTCAACACCGCGCCGCCCAGGAGTCCACCCAATTGCAGGCCCACCACTGTCAGCCAGGAGCCGGCTACCGCCGGGAGTAGCCATTTCAGCCATTGCGTGAATTTCGGAACCCCCCCGGCCTCCCACACCCGCAGGCCCAGTGATTCTCGCAAGGATTCGAGACGTGCCGCTAGAATTCGCGATTGATGACCTGCCAGCGGAATCGCAAGCGCGAAACAAGGCAGGATCCAGGTCGCCCAGCCTTGAATTCCAGCCACGGGAATCCACCGCACATGTTGGGCCACAGCCCAAAGCAGTAGCGGACCGGCAACGTAAACCGGCGAAGCCACCGCCGCGGCGCGAATCCACTTGGCGCGTTCAGAAGTCCCCGCCATCATCCAGGCCAGCAGGGCAGAAAGGATGAGGCTGAAGAAGGCCAATCGAAGGCTTACGGGAATACCGCTGCGAAGCAATTCTGAAACAGGGCGATGGAAGCGCAGGCTCATCCCCAATGATCCGTGAAGCAATTCGTTCAGTGAGTTGCCAAGAGCCTGATGCAACGGCAGGTCAAGATGCAGCACATGACGCAGGACCGCCACTTCGGATTCGCTCGCCCATTCACCGGCGGCGATGCGGGCAGGGTCTTCCGGCAACCATCGCGGCAGCATCTGAAGCAGCAACCAGACACCGCTCAAGGATGCCGCAGCGCGAAGGGTGGAAGCCAGCGCCCGCCGCATCAGCGCAAGCGTTCCAACAGCGCCCTGTTGGCTTCGGGAATCGGAAGGCAACGCATTTCATCCAATGTGAACCAACCCCAGGACAGGTTTGTGCGAATCTTAAATTCGCCTTCGCAAGAGAAGGGATGAAGCCGCACGATGCGATCTGGATAGCGGTGCTCCACACCTTCGATGCCTTCAATGGCGGTGCAGGATGACGGTTCCCAGCCCAATTCTTCATGCAGCTCCCGGCGTAGCGCGTCCTCAAGGGATTCACTTTGGCCAGCCTTCCCACCCGGGAATTCCCATCGTCCAGGCAGCACCGTGTTTCCAGGATCCCGCCGTTGGAGAAACCAGCGCCCATCGCGTTGCACAAGACCCAGCACCACCGGCGAGAGCTTCATGCAAGGCCTTCTTCCCCAACCACCAGCCGGGTCAGCAATGTTGCGTAACGCCGTCTCAGGGTTTCCACCCATACGAGTTTCAATTTCCCGTAGGCCGGCCGCAGATGAACGTCCACCCAGCAGTGCAGTTCCACTACCGAGTCGCACTTTTCCAGGCTCTGGCGCAAGAAGTCTCTGACTTGTTCGCTAGGCACTTGAGCTGAAATCACAGGCGCGAAGCTGATGCGATGGATGGCGCAAGGCCCTAACGCGCGCAACGCTTCGCGATGCCTGGCCGTGCCATAGCCCTTGTGACGCCCGAAATCGTAGCCCTCGTAGTGATCGTCCATGCGCCGCATGATCTCGTCACGATGGGTCTTGGCCAGGATGCTGGCGCAAGCCACGGCGCAACTGGTGGCGTCACCCTCCACCAGCAGTCGTTCGGGAAGGCCGGTTTTGGGCGCCTGGTTGCCATCCACGAAAAGAATGCGGGGCTTCGTCACCAATTGGGACACGGCGCCGCGCATGGCCATGAATGTGGCTTCCAGGATGTTTTCCCGATCAATGCCGAGGTTGTCCACTTCCGCTACAGCATAAGCGGGTAGCAAGGATTTCAGTTCCGAAGCCAGAGCTTCGCGGCGTGCTGGGCTGAGCTGCTTGCTATCCCGCACATCTTCCAACACGTGTCGCCATTTCTTGATGGTTGGGTGATCCAGGATTGCGCAGGCTGCCACCACCGGCCCGGCCCAGGCCCCCCGCCCCGCTTCGTCAACGCCGCCCCAAGTGATTCCGTGCGACACATTGCCGAGATCCCAATCAAGGAGATTCATGGGTTGAGGCTAGCAGATCAGCCATGGGCCATGAGCTATCAGCTATGAGCTATGAGCTTTGAGCTTTGAGCTTTGAGCTTTGAGCTTTGAGCTTTACCCACATGGCTCATGGCTGTTGGCTCATGGCTGTGGGCTGTGGGCCAAATCGTCAATCCCAAATTGAAAATCAGACAAGCTGCTCGGCTTCCCGCAACTGCACGCTGACAAGTTTCGAGATGCCCTTCTCCTGCATGGTCACGCCGTAGAGCGTGTCCGCGGCCACCATGGTGGGCTTCTGGTGGGTGATGACGATGAACTGAGTGTCGGCTTTCATCTTTTGTACCAGCGCGGCAAAGCGACCCACATTGGCTTCGTCCAGCGACGCGTCCACTTCGTCCAGCACACAGAATGGAGAGGGTTTGTAGTGGAAGATCGCAAAGAGCAGGGAGATGGCCGTCAACGCTTTTTCGCCACCACTCAGCAGCGTCATGGCCTTGGCACTCTTGCCCGGCGGCTGGGCCGTGATTTCGATGCCGCACTCCAGCAATTCCTTGGGCTCATCAAGTGAGAGATGCGCGCTGCCGCCGCCAAAAGTCTCTTTGAAGACTTCCGAAAAGCGGGCGTTGATGAAATCAAAGGCTTCACGAAACCGTTCTTCAGATGTGGCGTTGATTTCCGAGATCGTGGCTTCCAGGTTGCCGATGGCCTCTTGAACGTCGCTCTGCTGCTGTTGCATGAAGTCCAGGCGCTCTTCAGCCTCCGCCAGTTCCTGGATGGCCAACGGGTTCACGCCGCCGAGATCCAACCGCTTGCTTTGGGCTTCGTTCAGGCGGGTCTGATGCACCAGTTCGCCCATCTCCCAGGCTTCGCGTTCTTCCTCGGTAATGGATGCCATGAAGGCTGGCACGTCGAGCCGCAGGGCCAGTTCCACTTCCTTGGCCAGGGCATCCACCCCTCCCTGAACCTGCGCCGCGGCCACCTGATTCTCATGATGCAATTGCCGTGCATTTTCCAGGGCTTCCTGAAAGTCCCTTGCGGCGCGCTCCTGCACACGAAGGGTCTCGGCCTGGGCCTCCATCCGCGGCTGCAGTTCCACAAGCACATCCACCGCAGCCTGACGTTCCTTTAATTTTTCTTGGGCTTCAGCTTCAAGTTCCTGGATGTGCTTTCTGGCCTCGACCCGCTTCCCATTTGATTCGGAGAGATCCAATTCCAGTCGCTTCAGTTCCGCTTCTACGTCGAAAAAGCCCCGCTGCTGGAGCTGGAGCTGGCGCTGCAAGGTATCCCGTTCAGCCCAAGAAGCGTCGCGCAGGCGCGCCGCCTCCATGCGAACTTCGCGACGCTGATCCAGCGCACTTTGGGCTTCCTGAACCTTGGCTTCCGCATTTCGGATCGCCTCTTCTAGCGCTGCGTCTTCGGCCTCGTGGGGGGCTTCTTCCAGAACACGAAGTCGGATCTGATGGGTCTTGATCTCCTGCTCCAGTTGGTCCCAGAGCGCATCGGCCCGCTCGACGGCTTCCTTGATCTCACCGAGTTGGTTGTTCGCGGAATTGAGCTGACCCTTCAATGATTCCGTGCGCTGGCGGCCTTCCCGGTAATCCTCTTCCATTTCTTCAAGACGGCTCATGGACTCGGAAATATCTTCCTGCAGCCGCTTGAGGCCTTCCTCCGCAGTCTCCGTTTCACCCAGCAGGGCCTCTCGGTCTTTCCGCGTTTTGTCCAATTCGGATTGAAGTTTCAGGGGCGATGCGGCGGGCGCGGCGGCGCCAAGCTGCACGGGACCAAAGGGCAATCTCACGAAACGAGGAGAAACGAAAGCGAGTTCGGGATGCTTGATGGCAAGCTCAGGTAGATTCGCATCGGCACAACGGAAGGCACGATGGACAAGGCCTTCGAACATGCGCGGTGCGCCGGTTTTCCAAGCGATACCCGCCAACATTGGCGCGCACTGGCCGGGAACAGGCAACGGTTCGGAATGTGTGGCCGCCTCCATCCAGAGCTGACCCGGTGCATCGGCTGTGCCGGCCATGGTTGTGGGGTCCAACGCAATGGCCTGGACCCAGGAGCCCAATAGCCGCTCCAGGTCCGGGCGATATTCTTCGTCCACCTCGATGCATTCGGCGAGGCTACGAATCTGAATGCCGTGCTCCCGAAGCCAGGCCATTCCTTTCTTGATCTCCACCGAGCCACTGGCCTGTTGCAACAGGTCCGAGATCTGTCTTGTACGCCGTTCAGCGGCTTCGAGCCGACCCTCTGCCTCTTGCAGTGTTTGGGCCGCCGTTCGAATGGATTCCTGCTTCTCGCGCACTTCATTGCGGTGCACACGCAGGGCTTCCTCGACGGCCTCCAGTCGTTCCGCGCTGCCTTCCAGTTCTTTACCCAAGCGCAAGGATTCAGCCTGTAGTCCTTCCATCCGAGGTGCCCGGATGGCCTCTTCGTGATTGAGGCTTTCCAATCGTCCCTCCAGTTGGGCGATCAAACTCTGGACCTCCAGTTTCTGTCGGTGATGGGCCTGGACGGAAGCCTTGGCTTCGGATCTTTTGTGGCGCAGATCGCGCAAGAAGGCCTCGGCGCGGCGCAGGGCCCCACCCGCCAGCACCACCGATTCCTCGGCATCGGTGAACGTGGTTTCGCGTCCTGCCAGAACTTGGGCGGCTTCGATTTCCTTTTCTTGCACCGCGATGATCTCGGCGGCAAGGGTGGTGACGCGCAGCACCAGTTCCTGATGGCGGCTTTCCATCCGCTCCATGAGCCCCATGGATTCAGCCACGCGGCTTTCTTCAAAACCCTTCTCCTGCCCGATGAATCCCAGGCGTTGTTCCAAGGCCATGACCGCACGCTGGCCTCGATCGAGGCTCCGCTGGACTTCATCCACGGCCAGGCGCTGGGAACCCACTTCAGCCGCTTTTTCCGATGCCTGCACCGTGAGCTGGGCGACCTGGCGTTCCAGTTGATCCCTTGCATCGGCTAGCCGTGATTTCAGGACTTGAAATTCCTCGGTTTTTGCAGAAAGCAGCACACGCTGGGTAGCCTTGATGGTCTGGTCCAGATCCGCGGCCCGCTTGGCCTTGACCGCCTGGCGTCGCAGGTTGTCCAACTGCTTGTTCAACTCGAAAAGAATGTCCTGTAGCCGCTCCAGATTGGCTTTCGTCTCCACAAGGCGCCGTTCTGCTTCGGTGCGGCGGAGCTTGAAGCGGGTTATGCCTGCGGCCTCTTCCAACAAAATGCGCCGATCTTTGGGCTTGGTGGAAAGGATCAGATCAATCTGCCCCTGCTGGATGAAGGAATAGGCCCGGGTCCCCATG
>JANOLT010000251.1:0-2058 GCA_031419915.1 Holophagaceae bacterium | reverse complement strand
CCGAAGCCAAAGCTCATAGCGGCATTGGCGTTGGCCTTCTTCGGCTATCGGTGGGGCTCGAAAGCCCCGATGATCTTTGGGCGGACCTGGAGCAAGCCCTTGTGAAGGCCATGGCGAAAGCGGGAACGCACGCCTGAGCGCATTTCCGTTCAGTTAGTGCAGCCACGAAGGGGCACGAAGCCACACGAAGCCACACGAATGAAGGACTTCGTACTACTAATCTTCAACTTCGTCTTTTTTTGAGAAGAAGCCGTGCGGGAATCCTGGTTATTTCCTGGAATCGTGCGACCTTGTTGGAGACGGCCCGGATAAATGGGAAAGAAAATATTTAGCCAGGATGAAGGGGATACATAGGATGAAAGCAAACCCGGGTTTTGGCTTTATCCGCTTTGATCCCCTTCATCCTGGCTAAAAATATTTTTCGGCATTTCATCCTGGCTAAATACACCTCCCGGCCTCTCGTAGCGTCAGACTGCGAGCTTACCTGGCCGAAATTCAGCAGTGACACACGGAAAGTTTCGTGGTCTTGAGGTAGGCCAGACATTGGGATCAGTATTTTGGTTGCGGCCCTGGCCGCGCTGAGTCCATTCGTGGCTTCTTGCTCTCCAATGCAACGGTATTGCACTTAAGCGCTGGTACATTAGGGGCCGTTACAAATAACCAGTGCAGTTCTGGTTATTCTGTTACGGCCCCTTATGCCGGTCCGTTACCGGAATGACAAAGTTGTTTTGTCGCAACGGCTTAGGGGCTCTGGAGGATTCACATGGCCACCGAATGCAGTTTTGATGTTGTTTCCAAAGTGGATATCACCGAGGTGAAGAACGCGGTGGCGCAGGCCATGAAGGAGATCGGGCAGCGCTACGACTTTAAAGGTTCCACCAGCGACATCGAGATGAAGGACGACGCGGAGTTGATCCTGAAGAGCGACGACGAGATCAAATTAAAGGCAGTCATCGACGTGTTGCAATCCAAGCTCCACAAACGCGGAGTCAGCATCCGCGCCATGGAATACGGCAAACTGGAACAGGCCATGAAGGGCACCGTGCGCCAGGTGGTGAAGATCAACCAGGGCATCCCCGTGGAGAAGGCCAAGAAACTCGTGGCGGCGTTGAAGGACAGCAAGCTCAAGGCCCAAGCCAGCATCCAGGGCGATCAGTTGCGCGTGTCGGGCAAAGACAAGGACACGCTGCAAGAGGCCATGGCCCTGTTCAAGAAGAATGATCAGGGCGTGGATCTACAGTTCACGAACTTCAGGAGCTGAGCCGCGGGTGTCACGTCTTGATCTGAGCCGCTATTTCCTTCCCATCGCGCCCAAACTGGCTGCGGTGGAAGTGGAATTACAGCGGGTGTTGCGCAGCGATGTAGCCATTGCGGAAAAGCTGGCGGCCCATGTGCGGGGCGGGCAGCAGGGCAAGCGGTTAAGGCCGGCCCTCGTGCTCCTGGGATCAAGATTCTGTGGCGTGGATTCGGACCTCGAAGTGCGGTTTGGCGCCATTTTCGAACTCATCCACACGGCCACCCTGGTGCATGACGACATCATCGATCACGCCAAACTGCGGCGTGGCAAGCCCACGGTGAACACGCTATGGGGTAATACGTTGACGGTGCTCTTTGGCGATCTGCTCTACATCCACGCCATGTCGAGCGCCATCCAGGGCCGCGATTGGCGGCTCATGGAGATCCTGGCGGAAGTCACCACACGCATGATCGAGGGGGAACTGATCCAGAACGATGTGCTGTTCAGCATCGAGACCTCGCGCAAAGATTATTTCGATATCCAGGAACGGAAAACCGCGCTGCTGTTCGGTGGATGCACGGAATCCGCCGCTGTGATGGCAAAGCGGGGGCAGACGGATTGCGAGGCCCTTCGAAACTACGGCCTGGAAATCGGCCGGGCCTTCCAACTCACGGATGATCTGCTGGATTTCACCGCCACCAGCGAACAACTTGGCAAGCCGGCCTTCAGCGATCTGCGGGAAGGCAAGCTCACATTGCCGATGCTGAACCTTCTGGAGCGGGCGCCGGAAATAGTGAGACCCATTGTGGAGCGCATCTGGG
>JANOLT010000250.1:0-2728 GCA_031419915.1 Holophagaceae bacterium | reverse complement strand
GAGGGGGGTTCCCATGGGGATCTTTGAAGGCCAGTTACGCGTGGACAAGGGCGATCGCTTCGCCCTTGTGGCTGCACGCTGGAATGACTTTATTGTGGACCGACTTATCGGTGGTGCCACGGATTGCCTCCTCCGCCACGGAGGCTCTGAATCCCAATTCGATCTCATCAAAGTGCCCGGGTGCTTCGAGCTGCCTCAGATGGCCCTCCTGGCGGCGAAAACCGGCAAGTACGCGGGCATCCTCGTGCTGGGCTGCGTCATCCGCGGTGGCACGCCCCATTTCGAGATGATCGCTTCTGAAGTCACCAAGGGCACGGCCCAGGTGGCCATGCAGACCGGGGTCCCCACGGTGTTTGGGGTCCTTACGGTGGACAGCGTGGATCAGGCCATCGAGCGGGCTGGCACCAAGATGGGCAACAAGGGCTGGGAAGCGGCTTCAGCGCTCATTGAACTGGTGGACCTTAACCGCGTGTTCGGGAAGAAGCGCTGATGGGCGTTCGCCGCCGCGGCCGCGAATACGCCCTGCAAATGCTCTACGCCATGGACATGAATGGCTACCTTCCGGACCAGGTCTTCGCGGGCTTCTCCGCCATCCAGGATCTCAACCGGGATGCGTTTTATTACGCGCGAAGGCTGGTGGACGGCGTCTACGGACAGCTTGATGAGATAGACGCGGTGCTCCAGAAGTATGCCGAGCACTGGAAAATCCATCGCATGGCGGCGGTGGACCGAAACCTGCTGCGGCTGAGCCTCTATGAGCTGATGTACCTGAAAGAAGTTCCATTCCCCATCGTTATCAATGAGGCCCTGGAGATCATCAAGGAGTTCAGTGACCAGGAGGGAACATCGTTCCTCAACGGCATCCTGGACGCCGCGCGCAAAGAATTCCGTGGATCGGAAAATGAAGCTCCAGGCCGGCACGGAAAATCACCAGCACCACACCCACCACCCAAGCTCGAGCCGCCTGGGCCTGCATAGAGAGATTCCCCGCGCTATGCTCGATGACTTTCCCGCCAATCCAAACGTCCCATCCAGAATTACTTTCCCCGGAGACCCCACGCATGAGTACCCGGAAAAAAATCACCGCTCCCAAGTCCGCAGCCGCGCCCGCAGAGGCCATGGCCACCAAGGCGGGCAAGACTTCCGTCTCTCGCCATGCAGCCCCGCCAAAATCCGGCGGATCCGCCGGCTTGAGCCTGGATGAGATCAAGTCCCTGATCGCGCTGGTGGGCAAGGAGCCTTTCCAGGAATTCGAATTCGAAGCGGGCGACATGAAATTCCGCATCCGCAAGGACAGCATCCATGCCCCGGCCCCGCAGGTGACCTACGCGACCGCCCCAACGGCGCCTCCCTTTGGTTCGCCCGTGAGCCATCTGATGGCCCAGGCCCCATCCGCCCTGGTTCCCGCTGCATATGCCCTGGCCACAGCCGCACCCGAGCCTGGGAATCCCGGGATTCCCGGAATTCCCATGGACGAGCCCGACCTGCACTACATCACCAGCCCCATCGTGGGCACCTTCTACCGCGCCGCCAATCACAACTCCCCCTCGTTCGTGAGCGTCGGTGACAAAGTGCGGCCTGGCCAGACCTTGTGCATTGTCGAAGCCATGAAGCTGATGAACGAAATCGAGTGCGACATCACCGGGGAGATCGTGAAAGTGCTCGTGGAAAATGGCCAGCCCGTGGAATATGGCGAGCGCCTTTTCGCCGCGCGCGTGGGTTGAGCCATGACCGCCGCCATCAAGCGTAAAACCATGCAGGTTTCAGTTCCCCGTTCGGAAGAGCCACCCTTCAAGAAAGTGCTTATCGCCAATCGCGGGGAGATCGCGCTGCGGGTGATCCTGGCCTGCAAGGAGCTGGGCATCCAGACCGTGGCGGTCTACTCCGAAGCGGACCGCAATTCATTGCACGTGCGCTTTGCCGATGAAGAAGTCTGCATCGGCCCAGCTCCCAGCGCCAAGTCCTACCTGAATATTCCGCAAGTCATCGCGGCCGCTGAAGTCACCGGGGCCGAGGCCATCCACCCAGGCTACGGATTCCTGAGCGAGAACGCGTATTTCGTGGAAGTCTGCCAGGCCTGTGGCATCAACTTCATTGGGCCGAACCCCGAGATCATCCGCAAGATGGGCAACAAAGCCCAAGCCAAGGCCACCATGCAGGAGGCGGGCATTCCGATAATGCCCGGCAGCGACGGCCTGGTGGAGACGGTGGACGAAGCCTTGGCAAACGCCGAAAAAATCGGCTATCCCGTCATCGTCAAGGCATCGGCTGGCGGCGGCGGGCGTGGCATGCGCATCTGCAACAGCGCCGAAGAGCTGCCGGAGCTTTACCACACGGCCCGCAGCGAGGCGAAGATCGCATTCGGCGATGATGCCGTCTACATGGAAAAGTACCTGCTGGAGCCCCGCCACATAGAGGTTCAGATCATGGGCGACCTCTACGGCAACATCGTCCACCTGGGTGAGCGCGAATGTTCCATCCAGCGCCGCCATCAGAAACTCATCGAAGAAAGTCCCAGCGGTGCCATCTCGCCTGAGCTGCGTCAGCGCATCTGCGACACCGCCGTGAAGGCCGCCCGGGCCGTGGGCTACTACAACGCGGGCACCATCGAATTCCTGCTGGACAAGCGCGGCGACTTCTTCTTCATGGAGATGAACACTCGCGTGCAAGTCGAACACCCCGTGACGGAGATGGTGACGGGCATTGACATCGTGAAGGAGCAGCTGCG
>JANOLT010000249.1:0-6930 GCA_031419915.1 Holophagaceae bacterium | reverse complement strand
GTTAGCGTTCGCATTTGCCGTAGCGGGAAGGGCCAGCCTACGATGCCCGATGCCCGATGCCCGGCCCGATCCCAGAAGCGGCCTCTTCTCGACCCCTCCAAGGCCGTGGCGGGCGGCGGCACCGAGCCATGTGCCGTGCTTAGCCGATCAGCCGCATGCCACAGTGTTTTGCGGCGTCGCGGTCGAAGGTTGCGGTGTGGTCGCATCCTGCCACGGCGGCACTGCGTTCGATCAGACAGTCGGCGAAATCGGCTTTGCTTTGCTTGAACAGCCGCAACGATTTCCATACGGCATCTGCGTCGGCGATGACCAGTTCTTTGGCGCGCAGCAGTGTCTCCAGCACGGCGGCGATATCGTCCCGGCTTGCCGCATAGCAGCCGCTCAACACCCACACCAATTCGACCACGGAAACGAGGCTGACGTAGCCGGGCGAATCGGCTGTGAGCGATTCGATCAAACGTGTTGCCTGGCGAGATTGCTTGGCGTCGTCTTGGGCGACATAGCGGACAAGGACGTTCGTATCCAGTCCGATCATCGCGCCGTGGCCCCTCGGCGCGCGACGGCCGCATTCATGGCAGTAATGCTTACAGGCTTCGCCGGTTTTCCCACCAAGCCCTTCAGTGTGGACACCGATTGGGTTGCCGCCACCAGTTCGAAATGGCCGGCCTCCAATTGCACGAACTCCACCCGGTCGCCGGCCTCAAGACCGAGCGCGGTGCGAACGGCGACGGGAATCGTGATTTGACCTTTGGTGGTCAGGGTAGCGCTTGCCATCATCTCACCTCTTTTTTGGATATTCCTTACTTTAAGGTAAGGCAATACTAGTGTCAACCACGCGGAACAAATCGTTACGCTCCACGCTTATGGCTCATCACCCGCCGCTCGCCAGCTTCATCAGGGCTTCCAGAGCGTTGCTGGGGCCAAGGGCCAGAATGTCATCGTCGGCCTGGAAAGTTTCTTCGCCCTTGGGATTGAAACGCAGGCCGAGGCCGATGCGGTTGATGCCGACAACCAGCGCGCCGGTGCTGTCCCGGAGGCGCATTTCGCGCATGGTCTGGCCCACGAGCCGGGAAGTGGGATGGATGTGGATGCGCTCCATGCCCAACTCAAGCTGGTCCTGGTGCAGCACCACATCGAAAAAATTCATCATGTCGGGATTCAGCAGCAGGGCCGCCATGCGCCGCCCGCCAATCTCGTAGGGGCTCACGATGTGCGTGGCGCCCGCGGCCATCAGCTTGCTTTCGGTGCCGAGCTTGGCGCTGCGAGCCACGATGGGGATTTTCGGCGCCATCTGCCGCGCGGTGAGCGTCACCAGCACATTGTCGGCATCGGTGGTGAGCGCGGTGATCAGGCCCTTGGCCCGCCTGATACCGGCCTTGTCCAGCACCAATTCATCCATGGCGTTGCCATACAGGATGATGTCCTCGCTGAATCGTGGATTGTTGCGACCCTTGTTTTCCTCGATTTCAATGATGACGAAAGGCACGTTTGCGTGCTTCAACTCCCAGGCCGCCTGGAAGCCCATCTTGCCGAAGCCACAAACGATGACGTGGTCTGAAAGGGATTCCATCCGTTTTTCCATTCGCCGCTCCCGCAGATAGCCTTGAAGATCGCCCTCGACGATGAGGGCCATAAGATTGGAAATGGCATAAGAGGCCACGCCCAGGCCAGTCACCAGGTAGAAGATCGTGAAGAGTTTGGTGCTGTCATTCACCTCCCCCATCTCCCTGAACCCCACGGTGAACAGCGTGGTCACGGCCATGTACCAGGCGTCCAGCCAGCCGAGTTTGGCCAGAATGTGATAGCCGACGGCACCGGACACGCCCACCGCGAACAGCAGCACCAGCGCCTCGCGTAGACGGCGCATGGGAGCGAGACTGCGGAGCTTGGCGGTTCTCAATGGAGATTCACCCGGGCAGGTTGGGTTTGATGCTGAAGTGCGCCGTGCAATGGGCCACCATGTGATCACCGCACATGAGCCGGCATTCCAGGACCGCGCCGCGCTTGGAAAGGCGCACCACTTCGGCCTTTCCGATGACTTCGCCCTTGGCGGGCTCAAGATAGCGGATGTGGAGATCCTGCGTGGCGAAGGGCATGAGTCCATCGAAGACCG
Source organism: Holophagaceae bacterium (assembly GCA_031419915.1). GTDB lineage: Bacteria > Acidobacteriota > Holophagae > Holophagales > Holophagaceae > JANXPB01. The sequence continues at coordinate 4,817 of JANOLT010000249.1, read as the reverse complement.
TGCAGAGCGCCAGGGCAGAGGTCATGTCCGCCATCGTGGCCAGTACACCGCCGTTCACGTTGCCCCTTGGCCCGTTGACGGTGTGTTGGTTGGGCCGCAGTCTCAAGGTGGCTTTTCCTGGCTCCATCTCTTCGAAAGTCATGTCCCATGCCTGGATGAGCGGCCAAGGGGCGAAGCGCGCCCGCACCCGCTCCAGGAGATCGGGCGCGAGGAAGGCTGGAATCTGGAGAGGAGGCATAGGCTCTAGTCTAAGCCTTTTGGCGTCGGGCTTCAGGCTTCAGGCTTCGTTGTTGGTCACGTCTACAGTTTGAAATGCGTCGCAGGAGTGGAACATCTGCAACAACGAAGCCTGAAGTCTGAAGCCCCTGCCTTCCCGGCTCACAGTTCGAGCGTTTTGCGCAGAGCCTTGGCCATATCCATGAAGACCTTGGTCTGGGGAGAATCCGGATAGGCCTCGACCACGGGATGACCGTTATCGCTGCCTTCCCGGATGGCCAAATCGATGCACACTTCGCCCAGGAAGGGCAGATTCATTCGCTTTGCTGCGGCCTTCACGCCGCCGTGGCCAAAGATCTGCGTTTCCTCGCCGCATTTCGGGCAGACGAAACTGCTCATGTTTTCGATGATCCCGAGGATCGGCACCTTCACGGTGTTGAACATGCCGATGGCTTTCTTGGCATCCAGGAAAGCCACGTCCTGGGGCGTGCTCACGACGATGGCGCCCGCCACGCTGGCGTTTTGGATGAGGGAAATCTGCGTGTCGCCGGTGCCTGGCGGCAGATCCATCAGCAGCACGTCCAGGTCGCCCCACAGCACATCGCCGAGGAACTGGGTGAGAGCCTTGTTGAGCATGGGGCCGCGCCAGATCACAGGCCGGTCTTCATCAATAAGGAAAGCCATGCTCATGAGCTTCAACCCGAACTTTTCGATAGGGATGATCTTGCCTTCGGGGGTGCCCTCGGGGCCTTCAGTTACGCCGAACATCATGACAATGCTGGGGCCTTAAAGATCAGCGTCCAGCAGACCCACTTTGAGGCCTTGCTTCGCCATGGCCACGGCAAGGTTGGAGGCCACGGTGCTCTTGCCCACGCCGCCTTTTCCGCTACCCACGACGATGGCTCGTTTCACCGTCGGGAGAAGGTTCTTGTACTCCACCTGGGGCGTCTTTTCCCAATCAATATGGATGTCCACAGCCTTCACGGCGTCCTGCTGCTGGATTCGCTCCGGGAGATGCTGGCGGATGACCTGTTCGCGATCCTTGTAGGCATCCAGCAGTGCAAGCGAAACAGTAATGGCGCTGCCATCCACGGTAATGCCCTTCACGGCCTTCAAGGTCGTGAGCGTGGCCGACGTGCCTGGAACCTGATAGGAGTTGACGGCGTCAAAAATCGCTGCGCGGCTGATTCGTTTGTCCATGATGAGTTGTCTCCAATACTCCAGTTTGCAGCCTCATGGGGGAAGTCCCAAGTCCCAAGTTCCAAGGCTGAATGAAGAGAACTGGATGGGTCTGCCTGTTTTTACTTGGGACTTGAGACTATTTTGTCCTGCGCCTAAAACCCCAAATCCCCCGGTCGCAATTCCGACAGTTTCTGCGTCAAGGCTCCAGCGCCGCTTCGCATGTAGCCGTACTCGTAGGCGCGGAGCTGACTTCGGATGGGGGGTCCGTTGGGATTCAGGCCCCGGCGCAACACGCGTCCATCAGGTCCGAGCATGCGGCCCTTCACGTTATCCGCGAGTTGTAGTTCCAGTGTTTCAACGATTTCCGCCGCCAGGATCGGATCCTCCAAAGGGAAAGCCACTTCCACGCGATGATCCAGGTTGCGCGGCATGAGATCGCCGCTGGCCAGCAAGGTTTCAGGATTCCCATCGTTGGCGAAATAGTAGACCCGCGCGTGCTCCAGAAAGCGATCCACGATGGACAGCACTCGGATGTTCTCCGACAGACCCTTCACGCCACTGCGCAAGCAACAGGCGCCGCGCACGATGAGATCCACCTGGGCACCGGCCTGGCTTGCTTCGTACAGCAGCTCGATCATGTTGGGATCCACCAGCGCGTTCATTTTGAGGATCATCCGCGCGGGTTTACCCGCCCTGGCGTGATCCATCTCACGCTGGATGCGCTCGGTCAGGCTGCGGCGGAAGAACTGTGGCGCCAGCAGCAGGTAATTGAACTTTGGCGGCCGCGTGTAGCCCGTGAGCAGATTGAAAAGATTCGAAAGATCCTCGCCGAATTCCGGTCGGGCCGTGAAGAGTCCCATGTCTGAGTAAAGTCGGCTGGTGCGCTCGTTGTAGTTGCCAGTGCCGAGATGGCAATAGCGGCGAAGGCCGTCGGCTTCCTGGCGCACCACGAGACACGCTTTGCCATGGGTCTTGAAGTGCGGCAATCCGTACACCACGTGGCAGCCCGCCCGCTCCAGGCGCCTTGCCCATGCGATGTTGGCTTCCTCATCGAACCTGGCCCGCAGCTCGACGATGGCGGCCACTTGCTTGCCACGCTCTGCGGCGCGCTCCAGGGACGCGGCGATGGGGCTGGTGGGGCTCATGCGATAGAGCGTCATCTTGATGGCGAGAACTTTCGGATCTTCCGCGGCTTCCCGCACGAAGCGGACGACTGAGTCGTCGAAGCTCTGATAGGGATGTTGCAGCAGGATGTCCCGTTTGGACATGGCTTCGAAGATGCTCTCGCTCTGTTCCAGCGCGGGAACCGGCAGCGGCGGCAATGGTAGATCCTTGAGGTGGGGAAGATCCAGTTGCATGTAGAGTTCCATCAAGTCCGAAAAGGATGCGAAGCCTTCGGTGGGATAGAGATCCTCGGCACTCAATTCCAATTCTTCGATCAGGAAATCCAATAGCGGCTTGGAGAGGCCCCGTTCGTACTGGAGCCTGACGGCAGCGCCCCGGCGGCTGCTGCGCAGGCTTTCTTCCACGATCTTCATCAGGTCTTCTTCGGGGTCTTCTTCCACCACCAGGTCCGAGTCCCGGGTCACTCGCACGGCATTGCAGTTCTTCACTTCGTAGCCAGAAAAGAGCCGCTCCAACTGCATCCGCACGACATTTTCCAGTGTGATGAAGGCGTGGGTTCCAGGCTTAGATGGGAGGCGGAGGAATCGCGTGGCCACCGAGGCTGGAACGTGGATGATGCTCAGTTCGGAAAGAGGAAACATGGAGTTTTCTTCGAGCGTCTCTTGGGCCTCCAACTCCGCGACCAGCACCATGGCGCGATTGGCCAGGCGGGGAAAGGGATGGCCAGTGTCCACCGCCAGGGGCGTGATCAGGGGCATCAGGCTGCGCTCGAAGTATTCGCTGACGAAGTCCCGGTCGCTTGGGCTCAGGTCCGCGGGCGCGAGGATGGCGATACCCTCGGCCTTCAGCATGGGTTCGATGATGTCGTGAAAAAGCGCGTGCTGGTGAGCCGAACCCTCGTGCATTCGCTGACTGATGTGGTCCATGAGTTGCCGGGGCGTGAGCCCATCGGCGCCGGCCTGGGTGATTCCCGCGTCAATTTGTCTCCAGATGCCAGCCACCCGCACCATGAAGAACTCATCCCAGTTATTGGACACGATGGAAAGAAATTTCACGCGCTCCAGTAAGGGGACCGAATCGTCTTTGGCTTCCTCCAATACGCGCTCGTTGAAGTCGAGCCAAGCCAACTCACGGTTGATGAGTTCATCGGGGCGGGGAAGGGGGTGTTTCATGGCCATTGATATATCTCATCACCATCGGGGCCGCGGGTGTTAATTGGGTGTGACGGGGTACGAGGTATGAGCTATGAGCTATTCTGGCGGCGCCTTCGGCGCGCTGGATTATAAATGCGGCCTTTGGCCGCCTCGAAACTGAACCTCATACCTCATACCTCACCACCTCAACCCTGAATTCCCCTTGAAAAATAGGCTATTTCAGGCACACTAGTCTCTTCGTCTTCCGTCGTGGAAGAACGATTCGGTCCGCCCGGGCCATTCCCAACGAGAGGGCCGGTTTGATCCGGTCTGGTAGGAGGAACCATGAGTGAAGAAACCATCCCAGTCAGCCTTCGCACGGATTTCAGCAAGGCAGCCAACACCAAGCTGCGCAAGTCCGGCTTGATGCCGGCGGTTGTGTACGGCCTGAACGAGCCGCCCGCAAACATCGCCATCAGCCCCAAGGTCGTGGCGCGCATTCTCGCTTCCGAGAGCGGTCGCAACTCCCTGGTCTATATGCAGCGCGAAGGCACGGACATCAAGCGCCACGTCATCATCCAGGCCGTGCAGCGCCATCCCGTGACCGGCCGTCTTGTGCATATTGACTTCATGCGCGTGGATCCCACCCACAAGGTGCGCGTGAAGGTCCCCGTTCGCCTGATTGGCGTTCCCATTGGCGTAAAGAGCCAGGGCGGTTCCCTGGACTTCGTCCACCGCATGCTGGAAATCGAATGCCTGCCGAATCTCATCCCCGGTCACATTGATGTGAATGTGGAAGACATGAAGATCGGCGATTCCATCCGCTTTGATCAATTGGATCTTTCTTCCGCCTTGCACATCCTTGGTGATGAGCACGAAGTTGTTTGCGCCGTCCGTGCCAAGGTCGCGGAAGAAGTCGTTGTGGAAACTGCCGTCGTCGCACCCGTTGTCGTCGCCGAGCCGGAAGTCGTCAAGAAGGGCAAGAGGGACGATAAGAAGTAAGCGCTGCTTCATTCGTCATGAGAAGGGCCGCCGATGGGTGGCCCTTTTCATTGGGCTTCATGGCTGGAGGAGGCTATGAGCTATGAGCCAAGAGCCAAGAGCCAAGAGCCCACAGCCCACAGCCATCCCCGCTACACTGAGCACCCACCTGAGGACCGC
>JANOLT010000248.1:0-3638 GCA_031419915.1 Holophagaceae bacterium | reverse complement strand
AAGAAGGCCGCGCCGAAGAAAGCCGCCGCCAAGAAAGCCGCGCCTAAAAAAGCTGCTGCAAAGAAGAAGTAAAGAAGTAACGGGTTTTTAAGACCCTGACCGACCGAGCGTGATGGCCTGCTTTCCGGCGGGCCTCACGCTCGGTCTCTTGAATTGGGTGGTGGGTATGAATCTCATCGATAGAGTCTCGGCTCTGGAAGTCCTGGATAGTCGGGGGAACCCCACGGTCCTTGCACGAGTAGAGCTTAAAAGCAGTGCTGGGCCGTCTTTCCTTGGCCAGGCTTTGGTTCCTTCAGGGGCTTCCACTGGTACCCGGGAGGCCCTGGAAAAGCGCGATGGTGACAAAAAGCGCTATCAAGGCAAGGGTGTTCTGGGAGCCGTTCAGGCCATCAACACCGAAATCAACGAGGCCCTAGAGGGAATGGACGGACTCCAGCAGGCTGAACTGGATGATCTTCTATGCGATCTCGATGGCACCGAAAACAAGGCAGAATTGGGCGCCAACGCCATTCTTGCCGTGTCCATGGCCTTGGCTGACGCCGCGGCAAAAGCCACCGGTCAACCCCTTTACCGCTACCTGGGTGGAACCTCGGCCCGCCTGCTGCCAGTGCCTCAGATGAATATCCTGAACGGCGGGGCTCACGCCGACAACAATATGGACATCCAGGAGTTCATGGTGCTTCCTGTGGGTGCCACTACCTTCGCAGAGGCGCTGCGCTGGGGGGCGGAGGTCTACCATGCCCTTAAAACGGTCCTCAAGGCGCGGAAGCTCTCCACTGGGGTCGGCGACGAAGGTGGTTTCGCTCCGAACCTGGAAAGCAACGAAGAGGCCTTGGATCTGATTGAGGAAGCGATTAAAAAGGCTGGATTTAAGCCTGGCAAGGATATCTACCTGGGATTGGACGCGGCGGCCTCGGAGTTCCACCAAAAGGATGGTTATCACCTCGAAGGCGCAAAGAAGTCCTCGGCCCAATTGACCGACTACTATGTGGGTCTGGTGCAACGCCATCCGATTCTCACCATCGAAGACGGCATGAGCGAGGACGACTGGAAGGGCTGGAAGATCCTCACGGACAAACTAGGCGCGACCACACAGTTGGTGGGCGACGATATCTTCGTCACCAATCCAGCGATCTTCGCGGATGGAATCAAACAGGGCATCGCCAATTCGATCCTCATCAAACTGAACCAGATCGGCACCGTCACCGAAACCCTAAAGGCTGTGGACATGGCTCACAAGGCGGGCTACCGCGCGATCATCAGCCACCGCAGTGGAGAGACCGAAGACACTTTCATCGCGGATCTTGCCGTCGCCACAGGTGCCGGACAGATCAAGACCGGCGCGCCGACCCGAACGGATCGCGTGGCCAAGTACAATCGCTTGCTTCAGATCGAATGGGAGCTAGGCGCGGCGGCTCGCTATGCTGGCAAGGAGGCCTTTGGAGCCAAGCTGAAATGAACACCAACTCACTGCTGGAATCCCGGGTCATCATGGCCGTTCTCGGTATCTCGGGATTCCTATCGGTAGTGATTCTCTGGTCGCCCTATGGCTTGCCTGCCTTCCACAAGCGCGAGCAGGAATTTCTGAAGCAGCAACAGATGCTCGTGGATCTGAACCGCAAAAACCGTGAGCTGGCGCTGGAAGTGAAGCGGCTCATCGACAAGGATCCAGAGTTGATGGAGTCCCTGGCGCGGCAGCGTGGTTACGCCAGGCCCGGTGAAACGGTCTACACATTCCGGGATCATGGTGAAAAGCGTTAGGGGCCGTACAGTGTTCAGCCGTCGCGACAAAACGACCGGGTCATCGGGATGGTGGACCGGCATAAGGGGCCGTAACAAAATATCCAAAACCGCGCTGGATATTTTGCAACGGCCCCTAAGCATTGCGGCCGCATCAGGCAACATCTTTGCCTTCGCGTGGGCAGGTGATTTGCCTGCTTCCTTCGATGGGCCCAAGTGGGCCAGGCTTCTCTGCGCCAAAGGATCCGGCCTTGGGCTGGATGGGCTCTTTTGTCTTCATGCGCCCAAACCAGGAATGCCATGGGTGATGGATCACTGGGATGCGGATGGCGCATTCTCTTTTTGCTCCAACGGAAGCCGTGCGGCCCTTGCGCTTCAAGGTGCGCCAGAGCCTGAATTCGTGGACGCCATCTCCAGTGGTGAGTCCATCCGATTGCGCCGATTCACCGCTACTCCGCACATTCGCATCGGCATTCGAATGCCAGAAGGTCCAGGGTTCGGCCTCAAGGCATTGCCGATCCAGCTCAAGGAACCGGCGGCCTTCGGGTTCGTGGGGAATCCGCAGCTGATCATAGAAGTAGAGGATGTGGATTCTGTGGATCTCGCCACTTACGCGCCACCCCTGCGTCATCATCCGGCCTTTCCCGAAGGCACCAATGTGAACATTCTTCAGCCCATGGGCAACGGAACCGCGCGCATCAGGTCCTGGGAACGCGGGGTCGAAGGCGAGACCCTTTGCTGCGGAACCGGGTGCGCCGTGGCGGCGGCCTGGATGGCTCAGCGCACGGGCCTTTCGTCGTGGCAGTTACAACCTGCAGGTGGGGATCCGGTGGATGTGTCCGTGGAGCTGAAAGAGGACGGGTCCTGGCGGGAGCTTTGGCTCTCTGGGCGAGTCCGCATCATCGCTGCGGTGGTGCCCGATGCCTCGCTGGGTCTCGTCTGATACCCATGTGGAACGTGCTATCCTGGCGTGTTCCACACCCGAGGATGCACTGTGATCCGAGAAGTCATTCAGCGCTCTGCTGCCCCTCTGGGCCCCAGGAGCGGAGCCTAGGATGACAGCGCGCATCGTTGTATTGGCCAATCAGAAGGGTGGCGTCGGCAAGACCACGACCACCATCAATCTCGCGGCTTCTTTGGCGATGATGGAAAAACTTGTGCTGCTGGTGGATTTTGATCCCCAGGGCCACAGCACCACAGGTCTCGGATTCCCCAAGCCCGATCATCGCGCAGGAGCGTATGCGCTCATGAAAGGCGCGCCCGCCAAGGGGCTGACCCTCCACACCGAAGTACCCATGCTCCAGGTGATTCCCGCGGGGAAGGATCTCGCCCAGCTGGAATTCGAGCTATTCGAACTGCCTCAACTGCAGGAGCTTCGCAAGGCGCTGGAGCCGGTGATCGAGGACTTCGATTTCATCCTGATTGATTCCCCCCCTGCGCTTGGGATGATCACGCTCAACGCGCTCACCGCCGCCGATGAAGTCATCATTCCCATGCCTTGCGAATTCCTGGCGATGGATGGACTCGCCGAATTGATGGAGACCATCCGCCGAATCCAGGCGGGACCGAATCCCAACTTGGAACTTGGTGGCATTCTGCTGACCATGGCCGAAGAGCGCACCAATTTAGGCGCCGCCGTGGCCAACGAAGTGCGCCAGGCCTTTCCCGGCAAAGTCTTCGGTACCACCATTCCGCGCAACATCCGTCTGGCGGAAGCCCCCAGCCATGGCAAGCCCGTGGCCTTCTACGACCTGAAATCCAAGGGTGCCCAGGCCTACCTCAACCTCGCGAAGGAGTGGTTGGACCTGGAAGTGCCCGCAAGGAGGGAAGCCTGATGACCCTGCTGTAGCGTCCGGCCCTGGGCCGGGGACTGACCTCGCTCATGAGCCAGATGGCCC
>JANOLT010000247.1:0-1893 GCA_031419915.1 Holophagaceae bacterium | reverse complement strand
CGACGCGCCGCCAGCGCCCGAGGATCTGACCGGCGAGACGATCGGGCCGTACCGCCTCGTCGCGCGCATCGGCGCGGGCGGCATGGGCGAGGTCTACAAGGCCCGCGATCCCAAGCTGGATCGGCTTGTCGCCATCAAGGTGCTGCCGCCATCGCTAACCGGCGCAGGCGATCTGCTGGCCCGTTTCGAACGGGAAGCCAAGGCCGTGGCAGCGCTCAATCATCCGAATATTCTCGGCATCTACGATTTCGGCACCGAGGGCGAGCACACCTTTGCGGTGATGGAATTACTGGAAGGCGAATCCCTGCGCACGCGGCTCCAGAGCGGCGCCCTGACGCCCCGCCTGGCCACGGAGCTAGCGGTGCAGATGGCGCACGGCCTGGCCGCGGCCCACGACAAGGGCGTCATCCATCGGGATCTCAAGCCCGACAATTTGTGGATCACCACTGAAGGCCGCCTGAAAATTCTCGACTTCGGATTGGCGAAACAGGTCTCGCCCACGGGCCGAGGTTCCCAGTCCTTTCTCGCCACCGAAGCCGTCAGCCCCGGCCACGTTCTCCACACCGAAGAAGGCATGATCCTCGGCACCATGGGCTATATGTCGCCTGAACAAGTACGCGGCGAAATCGTGGACGCCCGCAGCGACATCTTCAGTTTCGGCGTGGTGCTCTTCGAGATGCTCACGGGCCAGAAAGCTTTCACCCGCGATACCGCCGCGGACACCATGGTCGCGATCCTCAAGGAGGATCCACCGGAACAGATGGACTCAGGCAAATCCATGCCCATGGGCCTGCGCCGTATCGTGGATCACTGTCTGGAAAAGATTCCGGCCCGTCGTTTCCACGACGCGCAGGACCTGGCCTTCGCGCTGGAATCCGCAGCGGCGCCTTCCTCGAATTCCAACGCCCCCTTCACGGCGCCCTTCGCGCCGCAGAACCGGAAGACATCCCGGAAGTGGGCCGCTTTGGTGGCAGGCCTCATCGTGGGCTCGGGCCTCGTCGGATGGGGGCTCCGCGCCCCGGAACCGAAACCCACCTTCAGGCGGCTCACCTTTGGCAAAGGCACCGTGGACGGGGCCCGCTTCGCGCCCGGCAGCAAGGAGGTGCTCTTCAGCGCCCGGTGGAACGGGGAGCCTCCTGAAGTATTCTCCCTGAACCCGGCGGCCCTGGAGCCCCGCAGCCTCGGCGTCAAAGGTGGTTCCCTGCTGTCTGTCTCCCCTAGTGGTGAACTCGCGCTGAAGATGAATTCCCGCCTATGGGCGGGTTTCGATCTGGGACAACTGGCCCGGGTGACGCCTGGTGGGGGCATCCGCGTCATCCAGGAGGACACCTTCGAAACCGATTGGATGCCCGATGGAAGCCAGGTGGCCCTCGTCGTGACCGGGTCCGCAGCTTCGCAACAGAAGCCCGGTGAAACCCCACGGATGACGACCTTGGAGTTCCCCGCAGGACACCCGGTGTCCAACGATGTGCCGTTCACCTGGGGGATCCGCGTCTCGCCCAAGGGCGATCGGCTTGCTTGCTTCGAACAGCCCACTTTCAGCAAGGGTGACGGCCACATCGTGCGGGTGGATCTGAAGGGCCAGCGCACGGTCCTGACCGAGGTCAAAGGCTTCACCGGGCTCGCCTGGGGGCCGGACGGCGACGAAATCTGGTTCAGTGAATTCAAGGACGGCTGCAGCTCTCTCTGGGCTTTGACTTCTGCGGGCCGCAAGCGCCTCCTCGCCCGTCAAGCCGGCCTGCTGGAGCTGCTGGACGTGGCGCGGGACGGCCGCGTGCTCGCGTCCCTGGGCCTGGTGGTGAAGGGCACCATGGGGATGAGCGCGCCGGACTTCCGGGAGAAGGACCTCTCCTGGAACGAGGCCACCTTCGCCCACGACATCAGCCATGACGG
>JANOLT010000246.1:0-3142 GCA_031419915.1 Holophagaceae bacterium | reverse complement strand
GAAAGGCCGAAGCATCTGCACCAAAGTCTCCTCGCCCATGCCAGGACCCTGGTCGAGGATCTGAATCCGGGCATCTTCCACCACCACACGGATCTCACCACCGCGTGGGGTAGCCTGGCAGGCGTTCTCCAGAAGATTCAGCAGTGCCTGGTGCAGCAGCATGGGATCAGCCATGGCGCGGCCCTGGCCTTCGAGCTTCAACCTACGGCCCTGGCTGAGGGGCCGCTTTTCAATTTCGGTGATCACGGCACTGGCCACCTCTTCCAGATTCGTTTCCGAGTAATCCGGTTCCAGAGGCTTGGCCCATTGCAAAAATTTCTGGATGACACGATCCAACTCATCCACTTCATCCAGCAGGTCCTTCGACACGTCCACATGCCCCGCGCGATAGAGCAGCTGGCCGTGGCCCTTGAGTACCGCAAGGCCATTCTTCAATTGGTGGGCCACGCCCGCGGTCATCTCGCCCAATTCAGCGAAGCGCTCGCGCAATTGGCGGCGGCGATCCTCCGCTTCTTGTTCGGTGATGTCTTCGAAGGAAAGCAGAGCCCCCACCTGATCGGGAGCCGCGATGCGCCTCAGGCGCCAGCGTTTCAAAGCCCCGTGGGCATTGGAGCCCTCACATCGCCAGCCAGGGCCGGGATCTCGATGAAGACCTTCCAGCAGCCAAGGGAAAGGCTCCAGCACGAATGCGGCATCCAGGCCCACCACGCCTGGTTTCACACCCAGCAATTCGCGGCCCATGGAATTGAGCGCCGCCATCTGATTTTTCTGATCCACCCACAACAATCCGAAAGGCAGTGCGTCCACCAGCTTTTCGTGAACCGTGCGCAGTTGGCCGAGTGTTGCCGCGAGCTCACCTCGTTCATGAAGGCTCCGGCTCACGGCGCCCAGCACAAGCAGCTCAGGATCTTCCTTGGGCGTGCGCCGGGTGCGGAATAACCGGATCCCGAAGATGGTCGCGCCGAACAGCAGCAGCCCGACCGGGATGGCCATGGCTATGAGCGAGTCAGCGGAGAGTTTCATGGGAATCCAGCCCTTACATTACGGCTTCTGACACCGTTTCGACCACCGGGAAGTAAATTCCAACGGGTGGCAGCTCGCCGCAAATAGGCTTCGGGCTTCAGGCTTCAGGCTGCGTTGTTGCGAATGTTCCGCTCCTGGGGCGCATTTCATACAGATTCACATTCAAAGAGAGAGGATTCACCGCCAAGGCTGGCATCAAACCGCTGACGCGATCAACACCGAAGCCTGAAGTCTGAAGCCTGAAGCCCCTGCCATCAGGTTCTCAGGGCTGGTTTTCACTCCAGAGCGGATGCAAGACTCCGATACCCTTGATCCATGGATCAGCATCCCATCTACATCCTGTCCGGAGGGTCCGGCGAAACAGCTATTCGCATGGTGGCCGCCGCGCTTACGCAATTCCATTCGGGTGATGTATCCGTCCTGAGGCGTTTTCAGAACGTCCGCACCTTGGAGGACCTGGAGCGGATTCTGCAATTGGCCGCTGAAAAGCGGGCGGTGATCATCCACACCATCGTGAGCCGGGAGCAACGCATCTTCCTCGACCAACGCTGCGCGGATCTGCGGCTCACTCAGGTGGATCTCTTCGGGGACCTGTTGAACACGTTGGGCCTTTACCTGCGAGAGAGCCCTGATGAACGACCGGGCCTTTTCCACGCCGTGGGCGATCGCTACTTCAAGCGCATCGAAGCCATTGAATTCGCCCTGAAGTACGACGATGGCGCAGACCTTTCGGGCATTGCCACAGCGGACATCGTGCTGGTGGGCCTTTCGCGCACCAGCAAGACGCCGCTTTCCATGTATCTCGCCATGGAAGGCCACCGGGTCATGAACGTGCCCTTGGTGCCCGGCGTGCCCGTGCCGCCTGAGCTGGATGAAATTCCCCAAGGTCGCATCGTGGGCCTCACCATCGAGCCGGAACGCCTGCGGGAGATTCGCTTGAATCGTTTGTCGCGGCTGGGTGCCAGTGGCAGTGCCGATAAATACAGCGACATGGGCCACATCCTGGAAGAACTGGCCTATGCCGAAGGGGTCTTCAAAAAGCACCGCCGCTGGCCCCTCATTGATGTAACCGGAAAAAGCATCGAGGAGACCGCAGGCCTGGTGCTGGACCGGGTCTTCGGCAAAGAGCGGGCGGTGTAAGCTTTCAGGATTCAGGACTCACCACTTCATCCGGCATTTGCCAGCGGTCGTAACGCATGAGCATCAGTAGGCCCGGAATGGAGATGGCCATGCAGAGCAGGAAGAAGCCGGGCCAGCCCATCCACTTCACCAGCTGACCCGCGGGACTCGAAAAAACGGTGCGAGTCAGGGCCATGAGGCTCGATAGAAGCGCATATTGCGTGGCGGTCATTCGCTTGTCGCAAATGCGCATGAGAAAGGCCGCGTAGGCCACCATGCCCGTGCCGAAACAGAAATTCTCGACCCCGATGGTTGCGAGCATGAGCGGGCGATTGTGACCGACGAGGGCCAGGAAATAGGGCGCGATGATGCAGCTGGCTTGCAGGATTCCGAAGACCACCAGAGCGCGCTTCAGGGTCCATCGCTTCATCAGCAGGCCCCCCAGGAAGGCCCCCAGAAGCAGCGACGCCAGGCCCAGGCCCTTGGTGGCGAGGCCCTGCTGCTGCCCCATCCGGCCCTTCATGCCTGGAAATTGTCCTTGGGCTTGCCCGCGTTGTGAGTGAGGCACCCCCCTCGCGGTACATGTCGAGGGGGCCGGGTCCGGAGCCATCTGGGTTGCTGATCCGTCGAGATGAAAGGGTTATTTCGTGACGGCGCCTTGGGACCCATCCGTCTCCGGGGGGCCCCACCGGTCCCACAGCAGCAGCAGCAGCAGGCCCGGAATGGCCGCCGCGGCGCAGATGGGGAAGTAGAGCTTCCAGCCGTACCAGTCCGCCATGAAACCCGTCAATCCCGCGAAGACCGTGCGCGGCAGGGCCATGAGGGCGCTGAACAGGGCGTACTGGGTGCCGGTGTACGTGCGGTTGCAGGCGCCCATGAGCAGGGCGGCGAAAGCACTGCCACCCATGCCGTAGGCCAGGTTCTCCAGAGTGTTCGCCGCCACCAGCAGGGGCAGGTGCCGGCCCAGCAGCGAGATGGCCCAGAAACCGGCGCACCCGGC
>JANOLT010000245.1:0-1515 GCA_031419915.1 Holophagaceae bacterium | reverse complement strand
CACGTTGGATTCCCAAAGACTTTGCCAGTGGCCAGGGCCGGAATTCTGATAGCCGGGAACGATGATGATGGGGCGGTTCATGGGCACCTCAATAGTGGCGGTCCGCGAAACAGTGTGGACTGGTGAGTAAAAAGTCCCAAGTCCCAAGTCATAAAGCTCTGAGCCATGAGCCAACAGCTATGAGCTAAACGATGGCCACTCATAGCTCTTAGCCCATAGCCATCTAAAAGCGGGAGCAGATTCTCAACCCGAACGGTCAAATGCGCGGCGCTAAACTATTCCAGAGGTATCCATGCTCACGATCCACGGTCGCACTTTCACCAATCGCCTGATCCTGGGCACGGGCAAGTACAAGGACTTCGCCACCATGAAGGCCTGTTACGAGGCCTCGGGCACGGAGATGGTGACGCTCGCGGTGCGGCGCTTCGACCTGAACGCGAAGGGCGAGGAGAACATCCTCAACTGGATTCCGAAATCCCTGGTGCTGCTGCCCAACACCGCCGGGTGCTACACCACCGAGGACGCGCTGCGGGTGGCCCGTCTCGCGCGCGAAGCCCTGCAGACCGACTGGATCAAACTCGAAGTCATCGGCGATCCCAAGTCCCTGTACCCAGATAACGAAGAGACACTGAAAGCCGCGGCCATCCTGGTGAAAGAAGGCTTCGTGGTGCTGCCTTATGTGATCGCCGATCCTATCCTCACCAAGAAACTCGCCGATGCCGGATGCGCCGCCGTGATGCCCCTGGGCAGCGCCATCGGCTCAGGGCTCGGCGTGCAAAACCCCATGACGCTCATGCTCGTGAAAGAAGTCCTTGAGCCCTACGGCCTGCCCATGATCGTGGACGCCGGTGTGGGCACCGCCAGCGACGCGACCCTGGCCATGGAATTGGGCGCCGATGCGGTGCTGCTCAATACCGCCGTGGCCGAAGCCGCGGACCCCGTGAAAATGGCCGCCGCCATGGACCACGCCGTGAAGGCCGGAAGGCTGGCCTTCGAAGCGGGGCGCATGGTCAAACGGCTGTATGCCAGTGCCAGCAGCCCGCTGGCGGGCGTGGTGGGGAAGGGACTCGAATGAGTAATTCCCACGCCGATCTCATCACCCGCTTCTACACAGCCTTCGCGGCCCGCGACGTGGAGGCGATGGTGGCTTGCTACCATCCGGACTGTATGTTCATGGATCCGGTCTTCGGGCGGCTGAATCATGACGAGGTCTGCGCCATGTGGCGGATGCTCAACGAACGGGGCAAGGACTTGGCCATCACCTTCGAAAAGGTGGAGGCCGATGAAGGTTCCGGCAGCTGCCATTGGGAGGCGATCTACACGTTCTCGAAAACTGGGCGAAAAGTGCATAACAAAATTGACGCGCAGATTGGATTTTTGGATGGATTGATTCTGGCGCACCGGGACCGCTTCAATTTTTACGCATGGACCAAGCAGGCGCTGGGCGTTCCGGGATTGTTGCTGGGCTGGTCGCCGCTCATCCAGAACAAGGTTCGCCGGGAAGCTCGGAAGTCC
>JANOLT010000244.1:0-6033 GCA_031419915.1 Holophagaceae bacterium | reverse complement strand
GTGGGTTCGATGGCGTGCAGGTGCGCGAAGTGGCCGAGGAAGCGGGTGTGTCAAAACCCACCCTGTATTACCATTTCGGCAGCAAGGAAGGGCTTTTTCGCCAGCTCTGCCTGGTGGCCCAAGCGGTGATCGAACGGCGCGTGCTGAACCTCGTGGAGCCATTGTTGAAGCCAGTTCCAGTCGGGGCTGCCGCCATCCGGGCATCAGCCTTACAATTGGCGAAAGGCTACGTGGACCTGCTCCGCGAAACGCCTGAATTCACAGGCTTCATATTCCGTTCCATCGCGGTGCCAAGCCCCGACAGCGGATTCCGGGACCTCATGCCTTTGGTGGAAAGAGCCCTGAGTCCCTTGGGTCTATACATCCACACGGTTTTTGGCGTGAGCCTGGAGCAGGCCCGGAAAGAAGTCCTGATCTTCACCGCGATTTTTGGCGCGCTCATTGAAGAGGGCCTTCGGCGCCCCGAATATGTCATTGACGAAAAAGAACTCGCCTGGGCCGTGAATCGTTGGCTGCGGGGTCTGGAACCTGTTTTGTGAAGCTGCCGCCTGAAGTGTTGGGAACGGGCTGAGCCTGATGATGTGTGGAGAGATGTTGATGGCCGAGGGACAAGTTAAAGCGATCCGGGCGGTGGTCCGCCCCATCAACCTGGCTCAGCACGAAGTGGAAGTGAACCTCGAATTGCCAGGAGAAGCCCTGGCAAAAGGAGCCGTGGTGGCGCTCGCAGCCTGGACGCCTGGCTCATACCTGGTGCGGGATTACGCTCGATTCGTGGACCGCGTGGTGCTGAAGGATTCCGAGGGGAATCTTCACCGTGTTGAGAAATTGGATAAGCAGCGCTGGCAACTGCCACCGTTGAGAGGCACCGCATTTCTCAGCTACCGCGTTTTCTGCAATGAACTCACGGTGCGCACCAACCACGTGGACGCAGGCCATGCGCAGCTGGTGGGCGCGGCGACTTTCATGTACCTGGAGAATGAACAGCACCGATCGGTGGAAGTCCGTTTCGAAGGATTTCCAAAGACATGGAAAGTGGCCTCGGGCCTGCGTTTTAAAGGTGGCGCCTATCATGCCTCGGGCTATGAAGAATTGGTGGATTCCCCTTTTGAACTGGGGACGTTCCGGCTTCATTCCTTTCACGCGTTGAACGCGGATTTCGAATTCGCCATTACGGGTGAACACAACGGGGACGAGGTTCGAATTGTAGAAGGCACGAAAAAAATCGTCACCCAGGCCGGCGGTATTTTTGGTGGCTTCCCCTTCAAACACTACACATTCCTGCTCACCTTCAGTCCCAAGGCTGGCGGAGGATTGGAACACAAGGACTCCACTTCGCTGCTGAGTGATCCCTTCCGTTTCAACAAGATCGCGGGTTACGAGGGACTCTTTGGTCTCATCAGCCACGAGTTCTTCCATGCCTGGAACGTCAAACGATTGCACGATCCCGTGCTCGGGCCTTTCGACTATAGCGGCGAGAATTACACCAAGCTGCTGTGGTTCCACGAAGGCATCACCGACTACATGGACAACCTGATCGCCATGAAGGCGGGCGTGATTTCCTGGCCCACCGTGGCCAAGGAGTGGGCCACTCGTTGGGCTGAGAATGGTGAGCGGCCAGGACGCCTTGAGCAGAGCCTGGAAGAGGCCAGCTTCGATGCCTGGATCCGTTTCTACAAGCCATCCGAATTCACGCCCAACAGCACCGTGAATTATTATGAGGCTGGCGCCCTTGTGGGCTTGATGATGGATGCGCAGATCCGCAGGGGTTCCAAAGGATCGAAGGGCATGGAGGATCTTTTCGCCCTGCTTTGGCAAAGGCATGGAGAAAAAGGGGTGACGGACGCTGATATTCGAAAGGCATACCAGAAACTTTCTGGACTGGATCCGGAGCCTTTCTGGAATGCCCACATCCGCCACAGCGGGCCCTTGGATTCATCAACCATCGAAGCGGCCTATGGCCTGAAGTTTGAAGTCAAAGCGCCCTGGGAATCGCTGCCCCCTGAAGATTTGAAAGACGCGGCGCTGGCGCGCTTCGCCAAAAGTTTTGTGGGGCTTGAATTTGGAACCGCGCCGGATGCGCCCACCATCAAGAACGTGATTCCAGGCTCACCAGCCTTTGAATCGGGTCTCAGCTACGGGCAGGAAATCCTGGCTGTGAACGGTTGGCGGACAACGTCGGGAACCGAGGTCCAGCAGCGGATCGCCGATGCTCCTGTGGATGAGAAAGCCGAGTTCACGGTGGTGGATCGTGGCCGGGTGAATACCATTCCTGTATCCGTGATCGAAAATCCAATGCGCACCTTCCGCATTCTTCCAGACCCCATGGCCTCGGACGATCAAAAAGCCGTGTTCACAAAGTGGACGGGCCTCCCGTTTCCGGCTCAGCCGCCACTTACGCTGAAACCAAGAAGCGGGAAACCTTGAGCGCCACTCCACGCATTGTCTCCGGCAATATTCCCCGCATCGGGGCCATCATCGCCGCCCACGATGAGGCCGAGCACATCGGCGGAGTGATAGCGGGGCTCTTGCCTTTTGGCCTGCAGCGAATCCTGGTGGTGGATGATGCCTCGGGGGATGACACCGCGGCCATCGCAGAGGCGGCGGGCGCCGAGGTGCTGCGTTTGCCGGCTGGCAAAGGCGGTGGCAAGGGCCAGGTGCTGCGCGCGGGCATCGCGCACCTGCGTGAAGGTGATTTCGATTATTACCTTTTCATTGATGGGGACGGTCAGCACGACGCGGCTGATCTTTCGGGATTTTTGGAGTATCTCGCCGTTCACCCCGAGGCCGATTTTCTGATCGGCAGCCGTTTCCAGGATCGCGGGAAGATCCCAGGAAAACGGTGGAAGACCAATGCGCTTGGCTCCTGGACCTTGGGACGAATCGCCGGTGTGAAATGGGAAGACAGTCAAAGCGGATTCCGGATGATCCGCAAAAAGGTTTTGGATCGCCTGGACCTTCGCAGTACAGGCTTCTCCATTGAGATGGAGATCGCCATGAAAGCGGCCGATTGGAAACTGCATTGGGCCCACATTCCTATCCGCGCGATCTATCACATAGGTGGCGGCAGCCATTTCCGAGGAGTCATGGACACCTGGCGGATCGCCTGGTTTTCGCTCCAGTGTTGACAGAGGTCTGTCAACACGAAAGAAAACAAAATCTGCGGAAAACTATGAGGACACCTTGATCCGGAATGACATTTTTTTACGATTACGTAAACATTGGTATAACTAATCTTAATTCAATGTTGATGAATCAGGGCAAGGATCAGAAGTTGATGGAAGATAGGGGTTTAGGGTCCCAGGAGGGGGCCAATCCACAATGTTTTCCACAGAACATGCGGAAAGGTTGCCAAAGGCCTTTTACTTCGTGTAAAGCCGCGCCGGAGGCCCTTATCCTGGCCTTTTTGATGGGCGAATGAATTCGCAGTCAAGCGAAAAGCGTTCAACCTTCGATGGCAGCGGGGACTTCGTCTTTCGAGATCCATGCATCCAAGGTTTCATCCGAGATACCCAATTTCGAAAGATGCTCGGTGGCCATGCGCATGCTCTGGCATTCATCGCGGCAGATGAGCAGGCGGCGCTTCCAGGCATTTATGACCTGGTCATTCAGCCCTTCTTCACCTTGGGATATGCGTTTCTCCAGCAGGAAACCCAGGTTGTTCGCAGCCTTGCGATGATGGGGATCCAGGCTCAGAGCCTTGTTGTAGGCCTCGGTGGCTTCCGCCAACCTGTGAGCTACTTCGAGCGCAACGGCGTAAGCATTCCATACATCGGGATCATCCGGCGCCAGGGTCATGGCTTCTTTCACCATGCGCAACTCGTCTTCGGGGCGTTGGGCCTTGCGGGCGCATTCGGAAAGCCCCAAGTAAGCGCTGTATTCACTGGGATCTGATTCCAGGGCCATGCAGAAGGTGTGCTCGGCTTCTTTCACGGTGCCTGTTTCAAGGAGCGTGTAACCCAGTTGCACCTGCAAATCCGCGGCTTCGGGATCCCGGGCCAGGGCTTCCTGGTAGCAGCGCAATGCGTCATCCCAGCGTTCGTCTTCGCGCGCCATTTCACCCAGCGCCGCCCATGGATTGGCAGCATGGGGATCGGTGTCCGCAGCCATGGTGAAGTAGGAAATGGCACCATCGCGATCACCCAAATCACGCTTGAATTCACCCAAGAGCGCTTGAGCTTCTGAGAAGGTGGGTGCGGGCGGGGCTAGCAGAATCAGCTTGTGCAGTTCTGCCTGGGCCATATCGAGCTGACCTTGTTCACCGAAGATTTCAGCCACCAGGAAATAGCTGCTGGGCTCCGTGATATTAAGACTCCGGGCGCGGTGGATGCAGCGCATACCCTCCTGGCTTTCACCGCGAAGTAACAGGAATTCACCCAAGGTATGCCAGCCCCAGTAGTAGTTGGGATCCAGTTCCAGGGCCGCCAGCACCTGAGCTTCAGCGGCGGGATGATCTCCCATTTGCTGGCATATGATTCCGAGCATCCGCAAGGTCACGGAATTTTTAGGCTGCAGGCTCAGGGCCTTCAATATTGCCCCTTTGGCTGCTTCCGGGTGATCCCGATGAAGGGCCAAGAGGCCCATCAGTTCAAAGGTCTTGGCGTCCTGGTCGTCTTTCGCCAGCGCTTTTTCGATCAGGGATTCAGCTTCGTCCAGACGGTCCTCAATGATTCTCAGGAAGGCGAGATTACGAAAGTGAGTGGCTTCGTCTGGATGTTCATCACGCACGGCTTCCAATTCAATGGAAAGACGCTGCAGATCGTCGTCGGTCGTGTGGTCGCCTTCACACATAACCCGCTCAAACCAAGCCTCACCATGGGCCCGTTCTTCCGCCAAGATCCCATCCAGTACTTCGGCGGCTTCGATGTGCAGGCTGCGAGAGTTGAGGGCCTTTGCGTAGCGCAGCCTCGACGAGGCATCTGGACCAAGAGAGGCCCTTAAGGCGAACAGTTCAGGATCGAGCAGACGGAGCCAGGGACGCGCCATGGGATACCTCGTAGGTGCAGCCATAGATTAACACCGTGGTGTGTCGTTCAAATGTGCGAAACGGCGAAGTTGAAGGGATGCGCACGTTCATCTCTGAAGGGCTCGCAACGCCAAACGGATGGCTTCTGGCAGTGGCGGCCGGGTGGCTCTCAGTTCAATGACGGCAGGCATCACGGCGTCTTCCTTGAACCCCAGGTTCGTCAGGGCCGAGCGAAGATCCGCTTCCCATGCATCGCCCGGCGCCGAAGCGCCGCCCAATCCATCGAGGCCCGAAAGGCCGCCCATTTTTTCACTGAGTTCAAAGCAGAGCTTTTCGGCGGTCTTCTTGCCGACGCCGGGAATGTGCACCAGCCGCTTCACGTCGCGGTTGCGGATGGCCTGGATCAATTCGGCCATGGGTAGGGCACCCAGCGCGGCCAGCGCCAGCTTTGGGCCTACGCCATCCACCTTGACTAGCATTCGGTACAAGTCCCGCTCGGAAAGAGAATAGAAACCCAGCAAGGAGAGTTCGTTTTCCCGCAGTAGTGTTTCGATCCATAGCGTGGCCTCGTGCCCCACCTCTGGCAACAATCCGTAAGTGCCCAGGCTTATGGCCGCGGAATAGCCCACGCCGGCGCACTCGATGAGTGCCTGGTTGGGCAGTTTCTGGATCAATTCACCACGGAGTCGTCCGATCATGAGGCCAGCATAGCGCGAGGCCGTACCATCTCCACCCTTGAGAACGGCGGCCCGAAGACCGCCGCAAAGCAAAAACCTGGTGGACCCGATCAGGAGGATCACGCGACGGTGAGCGCAGCGCAGCGAGCATCGGCGGCAACGAGGCCGCAAAAGGCGGCCTTGTTGAGCGGGATGATGACCGACATGAATACTCGGCGGGGTCGTCACATCAATAAAAACGGCCGTCGAGGACGGCCGAAAAGACTGGATTTGGTGGACCCGATCAGGATCGAACTGACGACCTCCTCATTGCGAACGAGGCGCTCTCCCAACTGAGCTACGGGCCCACCCGCTGGGGTTCCGGCGCGCGGCCGGAGCGGGCCGGAATATGGT
>JANOLT010000243.1:0-6448 GCA_031419915.1 Holophagaceae bacterium | reverse complement strand
GCCACGGGCACCATTCAATTCACCAACGCCGGCCACAATCCAGGCCTGCTGCTGAGGTCAAATGGCAGTGAAGAAGAATTGGGCTCCCATGGCATGCCGCTGGCGATGCTGGCGGGCACGCCCTATGGCCAGGGTGAGCAGACGCTTGAAGTCGGGGACATGCTGGCCCTGTACACCGACGGCATCACCGAAGCCCAGAATCCCGCGGGCATTGATTTTGACATGGTGGGCATCCGAAACGTCATGACCGCCCATAAAGGCAAACCTCTGCCTATTGTCGGAGAAGAAATTCATCACTCACTGGATCGCCACACCCGCGGCGCTCCCCTGGCGGACGACCGGACCCTGGTGCTGGTGCGACGGCGCTGAGCGCCTCCGCTTCCTCCGCGAACCTCTGCGATTGTTTTTCTCACCAAAATAGCCACCCACCTACAATGGCTGAACCGGAGATTGCCATGCTCACACCCAAACAGCGCCAATACCTGAAGGGCGAAGCCCACCACCTGAAGCCCGTCGTACACATCGGCAAGGGCGGCGCGACGCCAGCGCTGGTTTCGGAACTGGACATCATGCTGGACAGCCTGGAATTGGTGAAGATCAAGTTGAACCAGAATACTTTTGAAGATGAACAGACCGTCATTGATGCGCTGGGCAAGCAAATCGAAGGCCTCGAGCACGTTTGGACCATTGGAAAAACAATGCTGTTTTTCCGACCAAGTCGGACGAAAGCGACGAAATATCCACTGCCGGGGGGGAAAGTAGTCCCAAGTCCCAAGTCCTAAGGCTCAAGGTTTCATGGAACTCCTGTCTACGACACGAGCGGAACCTCTTCCCCGTAGGTCCTGTACAAGTTGTCCCGCTCCAGCGGTTCAAAGCCTGCGGCCCGGATGAGGCGCGCCAGCTCTGCCTTGGTGAGGCCCTGGGGCGTTTGCGCACCGGCATCGTGGGCGATCTCTTCTTCGATGATGGTTCCGTCAATGTCATCGGCCCCATAGGAGAGCCCGATCTGCGCTAGGCCAGGCGAGATCATCACCCAATAGGCTTTGATGTGCGGCACGTTGTCGAGCATCAGCCGCGCCACGGCTATTTCCCGCAGATCACCGTCGCCAGTGGTTTCAAAGATGACGTGGGTGCGGCTCAGCTCGTTGTTCTCGTTCTGGTAGGCCAAGGGGATGTAAGCGAGAAAGGCGGTCTTCCCGTTTTTCAAGGAACGATCTTGCAGGTCCCGCAGCCGCAGAAGGTGATCCACTTTGTGTTTGGGCTCTTCGATGTGGCCGTAGAGCATCGTGCAGTTCGTGGGGATGCCCTTCGAATGGCACAGCTCCGCGTTCTTCAGCCATACGTTCGCGTCCTTCTTGCCGATGCATATTTCTTCGCGGACGCCTTCGTCGAATATTTCGGCGCCACCACCGGGGCAGCTTTCCAGACCCGCCGCCACGCAGCGATCCAGGAATTCATCCATGGAGATGCCGCTGACCCTTGCGTAGTAGTCCATCTCCACCATGGTGAAGACTTTCAAGTGCACGTCGGGGAAGCGCGCTTTGATTTTCCGGAAAAGATCTTCGAAATACTCGATCTTCAGTTTCGGGTAGTGACCGGCCACCATGTGAAGCTCGCGAATACCAGTACTTTCGGGCTTCTCCAGATCCTTGATGATGTCCTCGGCGCTGAGCACATAAGCTCGTGGGTCGCCCGGTTTCGCCTGGAAGGCGCAGAACTGGCAGTGCGTGTAGCAGATGTTCGTGTAGCTCAAGCGGCGGCTGGCGACGAAGTAGGTTTTCAGTCCGTGCCTGCTCAAGCGCACATGGTGGGCCATGGCGCCTAGGCCGTTGAGATCCTTGGTCTCATAAAGCAGCAGGCCGTCCTCGAAAGACAGGCGCTCTCCGCGCGCCACCTTGTCCGCGATGAGCAGCAGTTTTTCGTCGCGGATGTAGAAGCGGAGCGGGTGGGGAAGGGTGTTCATTGCGTTACCTCGGGTACCAGTTTATCTAGCTATGAGCCATGAGCTATGAGGTTCAAAAAGGTGGCGGCCTACGGCTGCATCAAATAGTGCGCCGAAGGCGCGCCCCTCATAGCTCACTACCTACGAAGACGCTCTCCTCATCCCCTTTACGGCGATGGCCCAGATGATGAGGCTGAAGGCCAACAGCTTGAGCAGATGAATCCAGATAACTTCGATGCCCACGCCGCGCAGCACGATGGCGCGCAGGATGCGGATGAAGTGGGTCACGGGCACCAGTTCGCCGATAACGCGGAAGGGTACGGGCATCCCGTTGAGCGGAAAGATATAGTCCGACAAGAAGACCATGGGCAAAAACATCATGAAGCTCATCTGGCTGGCCTGGACCTGGCTTTGGGCCACGGTGCTGATGTGCACGCCGATGCCCAGCATGGCTGCGATGAAGAAAAAGGCGGAGACGTAGAGCAGCGTTATTGAACCCGCGATGGGCACCTGGAAGACCCCCCAGGAGAGCAGCAGAAGCACGGTCATCTGGGCGTAGGCCATGCCGATCACCGGGATCACCTTGCCGAGAAAAAGTTCGATGGGCCGCACGGGCGTCACCATCACCTGATCCAGGGTGCCGCGCTCCTTTTCTTTCACGATGCTGCTCGATGCGACCATCACGCAGGTCATGGACACGATGATGGCAACGAGCCCCGGAAGAATGAAATTGGGCGTTCGGAGATTGGGGTTGTACCAGGGCCGGATGCGCAGATCTATTGCGTTCTTGGGCTTGGTGGCCTGGCCGTAGCCCATGCGATCGAACATCAGGGCGGTGCCTCGGATCTGCCCCACGCCGAATGCCACGGCCATGGCCTGATTGGCTACCGTGGCATTGCTCGCGTCCACGATCACAAGGGCCTGGCCCGTCAGCCCGCCCCGGAGTTTCCGGGCGTAATCCGGTGGGAACCAGATGGCCACCTGGGCCTTTCCCTGGTCGATGCTTTGGCGGATCTCCGCTTCAGTGGCGACCTCACCCTGCACATCGAAATACTGGGTGGCGGTCATGGCCTGAACGAAATCGCGGCTCTCCTGGCTGCGGCTCTCGTCCAGAACAATCGTGGGAAGGTGCTTCACGTCGTTGTTGAGGAAGCCGTAGATGGTGATCTGGATGAGCGGGATGAAAAGCAGCATCACCAGCGTCAGCCGGTCCCGGCGCAGTTGCAGGAATTCTTTCCAAACGAGAGCCCGGATGCGGTTCCACATATCAGTTCTCCCGCCGCGATTGCTGCACAAGGTCAATGAAAAGGTCTTCGAGGCTCGGCAATTCCGGCGCTGTGGCTTCAAAGATGAAGCCTTGCTGGTAGAGAGATTCGAGCACCGGACCGGGATTGGAATCCTTCGTCAGGGATAATCGAACACCGCGGCCCATCAATTCCGAGGAGATGATCTGGGCCAGCCCTTTGGTCGCGCGCTGTAGCTCCCGGAACTGCTCCGTGCGCAGCTCCAGGACTTGTCGGCCTATCTGTACTTTGAGCTTCCGTGGTTTGCCGTAGGCCATGAGCCGGCCCGCCATGATGAACGCCAAACGGTCGCACTGATCGGCCTCGCCCAGGTTATGGGTGGTCACCAGAATGGTCATTCCGTCCTTCACGAGATCATCCATGGCTTCCCAGAAGAGCCTCCGCATGAGTGGATCCACGCCGCTGGTGGGCTCATCCAAAAAAAGCATACGGGGGCGGTGTAGGGTACTGGATGCCAACGCCACGCGCTGCTTCTCTCCGGTGGAAAGGCCCGCCACCCGGAGATCCACCATGGATTTCAATTGCAATTCCATGACCCGCTGATGGATGGCATCCTTCAATTGCGCACCCTGCAGGCCATAGAGCTGGCCGAAGTATGCAAGGTTTTCTTCTACCGTCAGGTCATCCAGCAGACTGAATTTCTGGCTCATGTAGCCGATCTGCTGGCGGACGGAATCCGCCTGGGTGAAGAGATCGAAACCGAGCGCCCGGGCCTTGCCAGAGGTGGGGGTCAGCACGCCGCACAGCATCTTGATGGTGGTGCTTTTCCCGGCGCCGTTGGGACCGAGAAAGCCGAAGACTTCTTCGGGCTCCACCTCGAAGGTGAGATTTTCCACCGCGGGGAAATCCCCGAATCGCTTGGTGAGGCCTTCAACCTCGAGAATGCTTTTAGGCATGTACGCCTTCTTCTGCCTGCACTAGGACATGCAGAAAGAAATCCTCCAGCGAGGCTTCAGATACCTCGGCCCTCTCGACGCCAGGAACGGCTGAAAGCCTTGCCAGCAATGGCTCTACGGGTTGATGTGGAAAACGGGCACGAATGATTTCGCCCTCACCGAACAAGTCCAAAGGGTGAAAAGCTTTCATGGCGTCCTGAACTTTCCGGCGATGGGGCGTCGTGACTTTGACCACCAGGCCTGGCAGTTTCGCGCGGAAAGAATCCAGTGTGCCCTGGTCCAGCAAGCGACCGCTGTGCATGAGCAGCATGTGGTGGGCGTATTCCGCTTCGTCCATGTAGGGCGTGGAAAACAGGATGGCCACGCCTTCATCGTGGACCTGATGGAGCAGCTCCCAGAATTCACGGCGGGAAACGGGATCAACGCCAGTGGTGGGTTCATCCAGCAACAGCAACCTAGGCTTGGGCAGCAGACCCACACATAGCGAGAGCTTCTGTTTCATGCCCCCGGAAAGAGCGCCGGCCAAGCGGTCGCGGAAGGAGTCCAGTTCAAGAGAAGAAAGCAGCTTCGTGATGCGTGCCTGAGGAGACTTCATCGCATAAAGCCTCGCCTGCAATTTCATGTTTTCTTCTACGGTCAAGTCCGGGCTCAGCGCGAAGACCTGGGGCACATAGGCGGCATCTTCGGGTGCCACCGTGCGCTCGATGCGACCACCCGTGGGCGTCTTGAGGCCCATCAGCATGCGGAAAGTAGTGGTTTTCCCCGCGCCATCGGGACCGATGAGGCCCACGAGATCGCCCTCGTTCAGCTCGAAATCGAAACCCTGCACGGCCCTTGTCCCGTTGGGAAAGGTGCAGGACAGCGATTCGGCGTGGAGTAGATTCACTGCATGGCTTTCAGTTTTACGTCCACCGCCAGACCCGGCAGCAGGCCCTGATCAAAGCCGTTGGGAATGTTCACGCGGGCCGGATATACCAAATTCACGCGTTCTTCGCGGGTCTCAACCATTTTTGGCGTGTATTCGGGTTCGCTGGCCACCTCGTCGAGAGTGGCTTCCAGACTACGTTTATTCGGCATCAATATGGTTACCGGCATTCCCAGGCGGGCCGTTGCCTGGACTTGTTGGGGCAGGTAGACGCGCACCCATAATTTGTCGGTCCGGGCGAGTGTGATGATGGGTTGTCCGGCGCTCAAAACAGATCCGACTTCTCGTAGCCGATGCACGACGATGCCATCAAAAGGTGCGCGAATTTCCATGAAAGAGGCCTGGACGCGGGTCTGGTCCAAGGTGGCCTGGGCGCGACGGGCATCCGCGGATGCGCCCTGACGTTGTTCTTGCCTAGCTCCTGCCTTGAGTTCCGCGAGAATTTTTTGCTGCAGGATCAGGTTCGCGTAGGCACGGTCCCGTTCGCTTTGCGCCTTGTCCAGGTCTGCGTGGGAAACGATTTTGTCCGCCAGGAGTTTTTGTACGCGGCGCAGCGTATCGTCAGTCAACCGCAGCGCGGCTTCGGCGTCACGGACCCGGGCTTCGCCTTGGGCGAGGTCTTCGGGGCGTGTTCCGTGGGCCAGTTCCAGGCGCCTGGCGTCCACCGATTGGAATGCGGCTTCATCGCGGATCACCGCGGCATCCAGTTCTTCGGCCGCGATTCGCGCCAGCAAATCCCCTTGCTTCACGCGCTGACCTTCCTGGACATTCAAGACCGTGAGACGGCCCGAGACACGAGGCCCGAGATCCGTGAGGTAGGCCTCCACCCGGCCATTGAGTAGCGCGCTCTTGTCCCGCTGGCAGGCCGAGCCAAGGAAAAGCAGCGGCGCTGTGATCAGGAAAACAGGAAACCTCATCTTCATGCTCACTCCACGGAAAAAAGATCATGGGGAAGTGGCTTCGCCGGATGGGCTGCGACACCGCGCCAGAACAACTCAAACCAGGCCCGCTCCGCCATCACCAAGGCTTGGTTCGCGGGCACATGCGCGATGCGTTCCGCGATGGCTGGCACGAGATCAAAGATCTCCATGAACATGCGCACCAGGAAGAAGCCCGTCATGCGTACATGGAGATCTGCGCGAAGATGCCCACGTTCGATACCCTGCTGGATGATGGCCCAATTGCATTTCGCGCCGCGTTGGATATGGCGTGCGATGGCATCCTTGGTGCCTTCGGTGCCGTTGAGAATTTGGCCCCGCAGCACGGCGCGAAACCCCGAATCCTGACCGAAATGACGGCGATAAACGCGGGTCGCGCGCCAAAGGCGGAGCGATGTGGGTTCGATGTTGGATGGGTCCGCAAGGATTTCCAGCTCCATGGC
>JANOLT010000242.1:0-4450 GCA_031419915.1 Holophagaceae bacterium | reverse complement strand
AGATCGGCGAAGTCGTCACCGTAGCCTTGCAAGTGCTTGATGTGAAGGCGACCGCGCAGGGAGAAGGCAAACAACTTCGCTATGCGTTCAGCAAGAACTACACGGGAAACGCATCCTTGCTGCGCCGCATTGCTCACACGTTGGCGGATGACCTGGTGGACCGACTCACAGGCGATCGCGGCATCGCCAATACAAGAATCGTATTCGTGCGGCGGATGGCGCCTGGCATCAAGGAGCTTTTCCAGGTGGATCGGGACGGTGCGAATCCCATTGAGATCACCCGTTACGGAAGCTTGACCCTGTCGCCCACGGTGGCGCCGGATGGACGATTGGCCTACGTGACTTACAAAGGCGGATCGCCAGAGATCTGGGGCCAAAAGACACCCGGTAGCGCCCATGAACGGCTCTACCCCAACTCGGCGGCGGGAACTCGAGGCAGCTGTTACGCCCCTGTCTGGTCCCCCGATGGGAGGCGATTGGCCTTCACGCAGAGCGATAGGCGGGGCAACAGCGACATCATAGTGCTGGATATGCAAACGGGCCGGGTACGCAAGTTGACTGATGGTGGCTTCATCAACACCGAACCCAGCTGGAATCCAGCCGGCACCCAGATTGCCTTCACCTCCGATCGAGAAGGCGGCCCCCAGGTCTACTTGATGGAAGCGGACGGCTCCAACGTGCGCCGCCTCACCGTCGAAGGCAGCTACAACGCCAGCCCCGCATGGAGTCCCAATGGCGCCATGATCGCTTATGTTTCGCGCTTTGAAGGCAAATTCGATCTCTTTGTCTTTAAACTCGGTGAAGGCAAGGCCTACCAGGTCACCACTGGCGTGGCTTCTAGCGAGTCCCCTGCCTGGTCTCCCGATGAGCGCCATCTGGTTTTTTCCAGCAATCGGGGTGGTAGCATGCAGATCTGGACCACGGACCTTTCCGGCAACTCCGTCAAGCGCCTGACTGAATTCACCTACTGCCAAAGCGCGAAATGGACAAGGAGCCGTTAGGGGCTGTTCACGCCACGGGGACGAAAAGATTCTTTTTTGATAAATGGTTTAGATTTCTCTTGCCCTTTCAAAGCAACTTGTTAAATTTAGGTCGAAGTTTCCGAGGTTACTTCATGGAGGTAGTTGTCATGCGATCAGTTCGAACTCTTTTCGTCCTTGGCTCATCGCTTGGGCTGGTTATCGTGTTGGGCTGCAAGAAGCCTGCGCCCGTTCCCGAACCGCCCCCACCCGTTGTCACCAAAACAGAACCGCCCCCTCCCCCTCCCGAGGTAAAACCAGCTCCGGTGGAGACCCCCAAACCCGTGGATCCGAACATCGCGAAAAACGCAGCGTTACAGAAGGCCGCAAGCGAAGAACTCAAGGACATCAACTTTGATTTCGACAAATCAGACATTCGCGATGCGGACAAGCCGAAACTCCAGACGATCGCGTCCTTCATGAAATCTTTCGAATCGGCCCGCATCATGATCGAAGGCCACTGCGATGAGCGGGGCACGGTGGAGTACAACTTGGCACTGGGTGATCGCCGGGCCTTCGCCGCCCAAAACTATCTTTCGGGTCTTGGCGTCAACCGTGACCGAATGGGCACCATCAGCTATGGCAAGGAAAAGCCCAAGGCCACGGGTCAGAACGAGGAAAGCTTGTTAATCAATCGTCGTGACGAGTTCAAGCTCCAGAATTAATCACTCTCAAGCATCTCAAGGTCACGGGGGGGCATCTTCATGTCCCCCCGTTTCTTTTTTAAGGTGGAGGTTTTATGAATCAGCGCAACATGGCTCTTGCAGCTATCTTCGGCAGTGTGGCCTTCTTCACCGGGTGTGAATCCGACGAGCGGCTCAAGGCCGTGGAGCGGGAAGCGGGGGATCTGAAGGTAGAGGTCTTCAAGCTTCGGCAACAGCAAGAAGGGAGCTCTCGCAAGGCCGATGTTGACCGCAAGGACGCAGTTGAATGGCGAGCCGAGGACCGGCAATTCCGGGCGGATCTGCAGGAAACGCTTCGTCAGCTTTCGGATGCCACCAAGGTCATCAACAATCGCATGGGGAATATCAGTCGCACTCCCGCCACGGCCCCGACAACCCCGACTAGTACCACGCCCACCAGCACGCCCGATGATGAAAAAGCTTTCGGCAGCGCGGTGCTGGACTACAACCGCGGGAACTACGCCATCGCGGCTGAAGGGTTGGATCTCTTTCTGCGAACCCACCCCAGCAGCGTGCGGAAGCCCGACGCCCTCTTCTTCCTGGGCATGGCTTACTACAATCAGAAAAATTATGAGAAATCCCAGGGCGCGTTTGATCGCATTCTGCGGGATCACCCCAACTCAAGCCAGTTCCTTCCGGCTAAACTCAAGCGCGGTCAGTGCCTGCTCAAGCAGGGCCTGAAGCCAGCGGCGCTGCGGGTCTTCAAGGAACTAGTGGATGGTTTCCCCGGCACGCCTGAAGCGCGCACCGCTCAACAGGAAGCGACGGATCTTGGATACTGATTCCAGTCGAAGGAGCGAGCGCTGGCGAGTCCCCGTCCGCATTGATTTTGCGGGCGGCACGCTGGATCTCTGGCCTATCTACGCGCTGATGGGCGGTGGCTGCACGGTCAATGCCGCCATTGATCTGTGGATCGAGTTGGAGGCCTCTTTCGGTGGCACCACGCACCAAATTGAAAGCACGGATTTAGGTCTCCGATTTCAAGGAACGGACTGGCCACAGGCCGCACCTCGTGACCTCTCGTGGGTGTGGCGTGTGCTCAGCGCCGCGCCGCGAAGGCCAGATTTTCTTCGCATCAAGAGCCCGGTTCCCAAGGGCTCCGGCCTAGGCGTTTCAAGTTGTCTCGGCGTTGGATTGCTTGGCATGGCGATGGGAATCGAGGCAGGTGAAGAACTGGCGGCTCAGATACCCATGTTGCGGGATTTGGAAGCCCAGGAACTCCAGACCCCGGCAGGGTGGCAGGACTACTATCCAGCGGCCCTCGGTGGCTGTCTTGCGTTGCATTGGGGGCCGAAACCTCGCTGGGAGCCTCTTACTCCTCATCGAGAATTGCTGGAGGATCTACTGGTCTTCTACACTGGCCAGCCGCATCATTCGGGCGTCACCAATTGGGAAGCCTATAAGCGCTTTATCGAAGGGGATGCCACCACGCGCGAAGCCCTGAAAGATATTGCTTTGATCGCAGAAGAAATGGCATTGGCGGTTCCCAGGGATCCATCCGTGGTGGGTGAACTACTGGAGCGTGAAGGCGCGGCCAGAGTGCGGCTTTCCCCTTTTGTGGAGACGGATGCCATGTGCGCCGTGCGCGAACGCGGCAAGCGCGAGGGCTGGTTTTCGGGCATGAAACCCTGCGGAGCTGGTGGTGGCGGCTGCTGCATCCTGGTGGTCAAAAAAGGCGGTCGCGAAGCCGCCCAGGCAGCCTTGCAGGCCATGGCGTTACCTATGCTGGAGGCGGACATCACCGAACGAGGTTTGCATCGCCTTTGATGTGGATGAGCAGGCTCGTGACCGCAGGACCATGGAGGGGCGCAGTTCCGGCTCCTTTTATCAGGTCTCGAAGGCGTTGATCCCGCTTGCCGAGAGCAAGCTGGTCCAATTCATTTCCGGCAATCCAACGGTAGCCTTTGGGTACTTCAAAACGATTCTCCAAGCGCAGATGCAAAGGGCTCACGATTTCCCGCCGATGGGTGTAGACCTGGGTCCAGCCGGGCCACGCACACAGTTCGTGAGGGGCGTAGGGAAGGCTGGAATCAGCGACCATGTTTTCTTCCACCAAAGATGCCACCTCGACCGCAGGCCACTTCCATAGCCCCGCCAACAGTCCTTTTTGGGTCGGTTCACGTAGCAGCCAATATCCTTCAGCTTCCACCGCCACAAGCCATAGCTCTGATTCCTTGGGCTTCATGCGTTGAATAACCTGCGGGATGCGATCCGTGGCGTCCAATTTATGCGCTTCACACTGAACAACCATTGGGCATTGCGCACACTTGGGAACAGGCGAGCAGATCATTGCGCCCAGCTCCATGAGGCCCTGGGTGATGCGCGAGGAACCGTGCTTTTCAAGGGATGGTTGCAGCCAGGAACGCAAATGCTTTGCGTGAAGTTTCGGGTTGCCTTCGATGCCCAAGAGACGCGCCAGCACACGGAAAGCATTGCCATCCAGCGCGGGCTCTGGCCACTGGAAGGCGATGGAAGCAACCGCCGCCGCAGTGTAGGGGCCTAGGCCCGGGAGGTTCATCAGGCCTTCGAGATCCATGGGCCATCCATGGGTCGCTATGAGTTTCGCAGAAGCTTGCAGATGCCGCGCGCGGCGGTAATAGCCCAGGCCCTCCCAAAGTTTGTGGATCTCGTCTTCGCTCGCGATACTGAGCGCTGCGGCATCGGGGAATTTCAGCATCCATCGCTCGAAGTATGGGATGACCGTCGCCACTTGGGTCTGCTGCAGCATCAGCTCCGACACCAGCACGG
>JANOLT010000241.1:0-2822 GCA_031419915.1 Holophagaceae bacterium | reverse complement strand
GGGGCTTCCTCGCGAGGCCCGCGGCCCGAAGGTCAAGGAAGCCCTGCGTAACTTCAAAGAGGCCTTTGCCCTCAACAGCCATCTGGTTGGGGAATGGAAGCCCATGGCAGACCGGGCCCAGCGATGGGGGAAAGAGTCCTCCTGACCCCCACCGCCGGGATACGCCGAATCAGTTGATAACGCGGATGGTGCCGCTCGCCGCGGTGGCTGTGGGTGCTGCGGGCTTGGACACCGTGTAGTCACCATCAGTGCCCACGACCGCATAGAGGTTGGTGCCTTGTACGTTGGGATCCACCGTGCAGGTGGTCACTCCGCCCTGGAACAGGGTGCTGGGGACCGTGACCGTGGTGGGCGCGCCGGCCCCCTTCTGGATGAAGTGGACGGAATCCTTGTTCTTGTTTACCTGAAGCGGTGTGTCGGGAAAGCCGCTGGCTTCGACGTGCATGTTCTTGGTGGCCATGGGGCCTCCTTCTGTGGGGTGAGGGTGGATGCCGGTATTTTCAGATATGAAATCCGGCCTGATTGGGAGTGTTCCAGAAGTCTAGCCCCCCAGGCCTACATCCGCCATCTGAATGTGCGACTCAATTCCTCATTTGTTTAAGCTCCGCTGTGTTTTAGACACGGACCTTTATACGCCCCATTTTCTGGCCTGGACCGGCAAACTCGACTCCAACGACCTCTCCTGCCCAATCACATGCAACACCCACGAACCCACTTGCTATGCTGATCCCCCGTGCAAGACTCTCAGGCTTTGACCCGTTCCCGGATCGCCATCGCAGGCACCAGCAGCTTCGTCGGCGCCGCGGTGTGCAAGGCCTTGGCTAGTCGTTTCGAGGTGGCGGCCCTCACCCGTTCAATGGCGCGGGCCATGTCGGGTGGCGAGGACATAGAGGTGCGGCCCTGCGACCACTTCTCCCGCAAGGAGTTACTGGCGGCCCTCCAGGGCGTGGACCACGCTGTCTACCTTGTGCACAACCGCGACCCCTCAGCGCGCCTGGATCAGGCCCAAGCCCGGGACATGGACCTGCTCGTGGCGGACAACTTCGCCTGGGCGGCAGCGCGCGCGGGCGTGAAGCAGATCCTCTGCCGGTCGCCCCTGGCAGCCGCGCCGGACCGCCCTGCGGTCAGCAACGCCTGGGAAATGGAGGAAGTCCTCGCCTCCCGCGGTGTCCCCCTCACAGTGCTGCGCACGGGCCTGGTGGTCGGACCCGGTGGCGAGCTGTCGAGGCTCCTCGCGAAAATGGTGCGGCGCCTGCCGGTGATCCCGCTGCCCAGCTTCGCGGAGACCGAGCTGCGGCCCATCACCACGGAGGCCTTCCTCACGGCCGTCCAGCACTGCGTGGGCAACCCGGAGACCTTCGGCCGGGACTTCGACGTTTTCGGACCTGAACCCGTCACGCTCCGCTGGATGATCGAGGAGACCGCCGCCATCCTGGGGCGGAAGGCGCGCATCGTTTCCTGGCCAGGCATGCCGGAGGGGCTGTTCGCGACCTTGCTGCGGGCGCAGCATCCGGGCATTCATCCGGACTTCCTGGCCTACCTGCTGTACATGTTCTCCGCCGGCACGAAGGGACGGGACAATCCGGTGCAGCGGAAAATCACCGAGGACTGGGTACCCTTCCGCGAAACCTTGGAAGCAGCTGTGCGGTCGGAACGCGAGCGTGCAGCAAACCGTCCCCGGCAGCGGGCGAAGGACGACGAAGCCATCCGCCAGACGGGGCGCGTACGTTCCATCCAGCGCCTGCGCCTGCCCCCGCAGCGCAACGCCGAATGGGTTGCAGAGCGCTACTTCGCTTGGCTGGGTAAATTGATGCGCCTTTTCGTCCGGACCGAACGGGACCCGGACGGTTCCTGGACCGTGCGACAGCGGCCCGGGGGATTCAACTTGCTCCACCTCGAATTCAAGCCCACCCACAGTACGCCGGACCGACGCATGTATTTCATCACCGGCGGCGCCCTAGCCCGTGTCCTGGGGGGCCGGACCGCGCGGCTGGAGTTCCGCGACCTCCTGGACGGGCGCTACTCCATGGTGGCCATCCACGACTTCAATCCCGCCCTGCCCTGGTTCTTCTACCGATTCACCCAGGCCGTCATCCACGGTCTCGTCATGAAGGGCTTTCAAGGCCACATGGAGCAGCTCGCCGAAGGCGGTCCGCTGTTGTGAGTTCAGAAAAGAGGAGCCAAGGGATGCTTTGCACCCATCAAAATCGTGCTTTTGAATTCCTTAACCACACACAAGCTACGCGGGGCATTCAGACCACCGGCCCCCCGACAATCATTCGTGGCTCCGTGTAGGATTCCATGGCCCAACGCGGGCCTTCCAGGCCCTGTCCAGAATCCTTCAGACCGCCGAAGGGCGCGGCATCCATGCGAAAGGTGGGAGGCAAATTGAACAGCACGCATCCGGCACGGAGCTTCTCTCCAGCGAGTCTTTCATGGCCTGAATCCGTTGTGTAAACCGAGGCCCGCGGGCCAAAACGCGTGGCGGCGGCGCGGTCCAGGCTCTCTTGCCCGAGATACGCTGCGATGAGCGATGGGCGTGTACCCAACCACCTGTTTGTTCGATCATGGGTTTCTCGGGCACCCACCATTTCTTCGGGTACCAGCTTTCATCTATCACGGAAGGAGCTTCAATCAGTGCCACTCTATTTGAAGATTCAGATCTAAATTCTATAGCCCCCTTAATATAGGCTAAAAATGCCCATCGAAATATATAGCCCCCTTGGTGTAGGCTAAGAGTGCCCATCGAGATGGTGGGCTCCTTCCAAGGAGGTCTCATGCGCAAATCCATCGCCATCGCCATCGCCATTTTGGCCCTACCC
>JANOLT010000240.1:0-2329 GCA_031419915.1 Holophagaceae bacterium | reverse complement strand
GGGGTCCATCACGAGTCCGTAACCCCGCTCTGCCAGGGCCTGCGCAAGCTTTTCGGACGTAACGCCTTCAAAGGTGACCGTGGCATCTTCGCTAGCCAGGTTCACCGTCGCGCTGGACACTCCGGGCACCGCTTGCAGCGCCTTCTCCACGCGCCGCACACAGGACGCGCAGGTCATGCCCTCCACTCGATAAGTATGTGTTTCCATCCGATCCTCCTGCCTGCCCTTCCATCCGCGCACAGCTCTCAGTTCATGGCTCATAGCTCATGGCTCATGGCTCATGGCTCATCGGTACTTCAGCAGTTCCATCAATTCATCCACCATGCGCGATTCGTCCCCTCGCGCGGCGGCGGTCACCACATGCTCAGCCAAGTGGCTTCGCAGCACGAGATCCCCCACGCGGCCCAGGGCTCCCTCCACAGCCTTGATCTGCTTCAGGACATCCACGCAGTAGGCGCCGTCTTCTTCGAGCATCCGAAGAATTCCTTCTACGTGCCCACGAATGGATTGCAGGCGCCGCTTGGCGTCCGCGCGCACAGCCAGATCAAGTTTCAATCCATGGTGCGTATGGCTTTTCACGGGCGTCATGAACGCACCGGACGCACCAGGGCCTTGTAGCCTTCTTCCTCCACGGCCTTCACCAGCGCAGCTGGATCCGCCGTACCCTGCACCGTTGCCTCCCCCGACTTCAGATTCACATCGAGCACTTTCTCAACACCGGGGACGCCTTGCAGAGCCTCCCTCACTGCACCAACGCAGTGGCCGCAGGTCATGCCCTTGATTTCGATGGTGATCATGATGGTCTCCCATATCCCTCCCCACCTGGGGTGGGCCTGCCATATTATCCCGTTTTTGTTCCCCAAACTTACTTTTTCGTATGGAGCCGGTAGGATTTTTGATTTTCGATTTAAATAAACGCACCTTTCGATGGCGGTTCCCAATCGAAAATCGTCAATCGAAAATCGAACGCGGCCTGCCCCAGCCTTGTTTTGGCTTGCGGCCCCGGCCGCGCTGAAGTCCCTGTCATCATGGACGCATGGCCTTGGCGGAACGGTGGGACATCCTGGTGGTGGGAAGCGGAATCGCCGGGCTCTCCACCGCATTTCACCTGGCGCAAATACTTGAGCAACGCATCCTGCTTCTGGATCGTGAAATCCTGCCGGGCTTTTACGCTTCGGGCCACAATGCGGGCATCGCACGGCAGTTGACGGGGCGGCGGGTGCATTCGCGGCTGGCGGTGGAGGGAAGAAATCGCCTGGCTGACGAAGGTTTGCTGACAGACACCGGAGGCCTTTTGCTGGCCACGGAAGCATCGGCTTTGGACACCATTGAAGCGGAAGCCCATGAATTAGGCGTGCTCGTTAAACGCAATACCGGCGCGGGTATTGAAGGCTTCAGGGCCGCCGCGCATCTCTCCATTCCATCTGATGGCGTCATAGACGTGCACGGCCTGTTGGGCCTTTGCGCAAGGGGCGCGCGGGAGGCTGGCGTGGAATTGCGATATGGATGCGAGGTGCGGGGCATCGAAAGCACGAAAGCGGGTTTCCGGGTGGACACTTCCGAAGGTTCCATCCAGGTAGGCACGATCATCAACGCCGCCGGTGCCTGGGCCGGTGATCTGGGCCGCAGGGCGGGCGGGCTCGACATCGCGTTTCGTCCACTGAGAAGGCATCTGGCCTGGAGCGATCAGCCCTACAACGAGAACCAACCTTACGTCTGGTGGGTGGACCGAGCGCTCTATCTGAAACCCGAAAGCGGCGGCCTGCTCATGTGCCCCTGCGACGAGGACGAAGTGACCTTACCCCCTTCCGGCCAGCAACCCGATACCGATGCAAAAGCAATCGAGCATCTCGCCGATTCCATGCACGAGCTGGCTCCCGGCTTGACGGATCACGGCATCACGCGAGCCTGGAGTGGCCTCCGCACCTTTGCACCAGATCGGCGTTTCGTGATTGGTTGGGATCCTGTGAATCCGCGCCTGTTCTGGGTCGCCGGTCTTGGTGGCCACGGCATGACCACAGGCCTCGCCGTGGGAAAGCTCGCCGCGGAGCTGTACCTACAGCGCAGCGAACACGAGCTGTCACCGAAGCGGCTGATGAATTAATAGGGCCGCTTTCGGGTGCATGGCGGCCCGCTCCGTAGGGTTTGAAACCTTTATGGCGTCGTTCTGTGGTGGATAGCTCTGTTGGTGATCCCGGCTCTCCGCCATAACCTTCGCCGCCGGTGTGGTGGCTGCGGCTGCCACGTACTCCGCGCCTTACCGTGTGGGTTTCCCATGCTCCGCCACGGGGGCTGGAGTCTGTGCGAACAAGGTCACGGAAGCGACGAG
>JANOLT010000239.1:0-3454 GCA_031419915.1 Holophagaceae bacterium | reverse complement strand
TGCGCATTTGCAATTGGCCCGCGTCCACGCACTCGTTGCAGATGAACGCGAAGCCCATGGTCTCGGGCCCAGCGAGCATTTGCTCCACCTCGGCGGCTGCCTTGCCACAAAAGGAACAGCGCTGGTCCTTCTTGATTTTATTCATGGGGGCCTCCCCGGGATGACACCCTACTACTCAAGTCTTCGCGTGTCGCGTACAGATTGCTTTTAGTTCAAATCTCGATGGTTAATCATCACTTATTTCTTCTTGTGATTGGCCAGTTGGTGGATGGTCAGCAGGGTCACCACCTCGTAACGCTTCGTGCCCGCGGGAATACGCACCCTTACTTCGGCGCCTTTTTCCATGCCCACCAAGGCCAGGCCAATGGGCGAGTTGATGCTGAGCTGATCCTTGCTGGCGCCCAATTCCTCGGGCAACACCAAGTGATAAGTGACCTGCTCGTCCGTGTCCAGGTCCAGTAGCGTCACCCTGGAACCGTAGGCCACGCGGTCCTTGGGAAGCCGGGTGATGTCCAGGGTGGCCACTTCGGCGATGCGCTTTTCCATGGACACGACTTTGGACTGGTACATGTCGCGCTTGGCAAGGGCCTGCTCGTATTCTGCGTTTTCAGAAAGATCCCCTTGGCTGGCCGCGCTTGCGATCTCTTTGGGGATATCAATGAGCAGGGCCTGTTTGAGATTTCTCAGGTCGGTTTCCAGCTTGGCTAGGACGTGCTTGGGCATTTCGTTTATGTCCAATAAAATGGCGCTGACCGAAATCAGTCAGGCCTGGGGTGGAATTGTGGCGGAGTAGGATTCTATCCACTCCGGGGGAGGAACGGGGTGGCCGTCCCGGGGCTGGGTCTTGAAACGGTCGTGCATCCAGAACCACCAACGGGGATCTTTCCGGACTTGATCCTCGATTCGGCGGGTCATGATCTGGGTGGCAATCCAGATATCGCGGTCCAAATCCCCGGAGATCGGGGCGTGGAAGGGCGGCTCGAAACGCACGGTGATGGTGCCATCGGCTTCGGGCCAACTAAAGACAGGAAGAATGGGTAGATCAAATTTCACGGCAAGCGTGCCGGCCGTAAGAAAGGTGGAGGCCCAGCGGCCCATGAACCGCACGAAAGCGCCCATGCCCAGCGCATCCTGGTCCATCAGAAAGCCAACACCTTGGCCAGCCTTCAGGGCCTTGAGGGAGCCGCGGACTCCGCCGTCTTTCGGAATGACCGTGTTTCCAAATCGAGTGCGAAGCTCCGTCAGAAGAGGCTCCAGCAGCGGATTGTCAAGTTCTCTTGCGATGACCGCCAACCCGCGGCCATGGCGGCTTTGGGCTAAGGCGATGGCCTCCCAATTCCCGTAGTGACCCGTGAGTTGGATGAACCCTTTTCCTTCGGCGGCGGCGGCATCAAAGTGCTCCAGGCCCTCCACGTTCACGAGATCGTCCAGCTCCGAGGCTTCTGCGTGCATCAGCGTAATGCTTGAAAAAAGCAGTTCCCCGAAATGGCGGAAGGCTTCACGAGCCACCTCGCGGGCTTGTTTTTCCGTAAGGGCCAAGTCCGAAGCACGGATGTTATCCAAGGCCACGTTCCGGTGTCGCCGGTCCAGATGAAACGCCAAGTTTCCCATTCCCTGTCCCACCGCCCGCACCGCGGACGTCGGGAAGGCCGAGAGCAGACGGTCAAAGGCCCTGAAGAGCCGGAACTCGACGCGGTGGCGGAAGGTGGGTTGGGATGGGTTCGGCATAAAAAAGGGCGCCTCGGGGAGCCGAGGCGCGTAAAGGTAAGTCTATCCCGGAAAATCAGCCTTAGGAAGTTTCCACACGGGAGAGCGGCATCGTCATGCAGCGGGGACCGCCGCGGGCCCGGCTCAGTTCGCCGCTCTTCAGAAGGATCAAGTATTTCTTCCCGTCCAGCAGGTTGATGTCTGGATCCGCAAGCAGTTCCTGCGCCGTCAGCACGTGA
Source organism: Holophagaceae bacterium (assembly GCA_031419915.1). GTDB lineage: Bacteria > Acidobacteriota > Holophagae > Holophagales > Holophagaceae > JANXPB01. Next base: position 1,508 of record JANOLT010000239.1, on the reverse strand, counting down.
TAACCACTATTGGAGAGTTGTTCGGCGGTGGCCATGTTGCGGCTGTAACTCACGATGACGCCCGGCGCCAGGGCGAAGGCATTGGCGCCATCGGTCCACTGCTCCCGTTGCTGCATGATGTAGTCGTTGCCGCCGCAGAAGATGGGCTGCAGTTCGATACCGACATCTTTCAAGGCGGTCAGAAGGTTCGGTCGCATGGTGAACCGCAGCTCTTCATGGCGGAGATCAATCTTGACGACGTTCAGCAGCTCGCGGGACCCATCGGTGAAGTAGGGCGGGTAAACCAGGCATTCGCCATGGTTGATGTGGGTGAAGATCGTGTCCAGGTGCATGGCGCTGCGCTTATTGGGCATGAGCACCATCAAAAGGTGTTCAAAACTGTTCCCGGCCTCCTGGTGGTGGGCGCGCAGGCTCTCGGCGAGGTGGTGGATGGCATCCGTGGAGCTGCGCTCGGAACAACCCACCGCCAGCACTTTGTCCGAAAGCACCAATATGTCCCCGCCTTCAAGGCTCATGGGCATCTTGATTTCTCCGCGCAGGAGGGGCGTCACCTGGTCGAACCATTTGTCCTGGTTCGTGAGATGCCGCAGCCGCGGATGGTGCCCGAAGATATAACTGAGGATCAATGGCTCGCGTTCCCGGGCGATGGTGGCCATGGCGTTGACGCTGTAGCCATCGCCCACGACGGAGGCCGGATCCCGCATGAACAGCAGGTTCGGGATGGGGCGCAGGCGGTACTCGAACTCGCGCATCCAGTGCATGTGGTGGGCCATGTCCGGCCAGGGAATGCCCGAGATCACGCGTGTCCCAAGTTCAATTGCGCTGAAGTCCCGCAGCATGGCGCAGGTCTCCTCGGGGAGATCCACCAGGCGATGCAGGTCTTCGATGAAGGCCAACTTCACCGCCTCATCCGCCAAGGCCTCCTGAAGAAGGTCCTGCACATCCAGCACCTCGTCCGCCACCCGAGCCAACACCTGGCGGAACTGGTCGTGTTCGGCGCGGGCCTGGTCGCCGAAAAGGATGTCATCGAAGAGCAGCTTTTCCATCATGGCGGGGACCATGAGGTCCACCTCGGGGCCGGGGCGGTGGACCACCACCTGCTGGAGGCGTTGGATTTCAGAAAAAATAGAGAGTTGGATTGGTTGCATAGGCTGTCAGGCGCCTTCAAATTAGGCCGTCGTTCAGAAATTAACTATTTCGTCCATGGGACTGGAACGGCATAAGCGTCCGTAACAAAACAACCAGAAAAGTACTGGTTATTTCGTAACGGTCGCTAACCTCAAAGCCTAGCATGGGCGCCGTGGGACGAGAGATCGGCCCTGTGACCGTTGCCACTTCCCGCCTGAATTCGGGGAAGGTTCGGCTACCATGGCTGGGTCTGGAGCGTGCCAGGACTGCCACCATCGCGCGTGTCGGCAACCTCCGGAAGCATGGGGAACGTTATGTCTCAGACACCGCGACGGGTCATCATCCTGGGGGCCGCTGGCCGCGACTTCCACAACTTCAAC
>JANOLT010000238.1:0-3429 GCA_031419915.1 Holophagaceae bacterium | reverse complement strand
GAAGTGGCCACGGTGGGAGGCCAGGCCCGGCAATTCCAGGTGAGCATCAACCCCAACAAACTCGCCTCCTACAGGATCCCCATCGATACCGTCATCCAGGCGGTGAAATCGGCCAGTTCCGAGGTCGGGGGCCGTTTGGTGGAATACAGCGGGCGCGAGTACATGGTCCGAGGGCGAGGCTACGTCAAGTCCCCAAAGGATCTCGAAAGCGCGGTGCTCAAGGCCTATGACGGAACGCCCGTCCGCCTAGGGGAGGTCGCTACGGTGAGCCTCGGCCCCGAGATGCGCCGGGGCCTCGCGGATCTCAACGGCAAGGGCGACGTGGTGGGCGGGATCGTCATCATGCGGCAGGGCGAGAATGCATTGAACGTCATCGAGCGGGTGAAGACGCGACTCGCGGAATTGAAGGGCAGCCTGCCCAAGGGCGTGGAGGTGGTCCCCGTCTACGACCGGTCCGAGCTGATCCAGAAATCCATCGGCACCGTGAAGCACAGCCTGACGCAGGAGATGATCGTCGTCTCGATCATCATCCTGATCTTCCTGTGGCACATCCCATCGGCCCTGGTCCCCATCGTCACCATCCCCGTCTCCGTGGCGCTGGCCTTCATCCCCATGTACTTGATCGGGCAGAACGCCAATCTGCTGAGCCTCGCGGGCATCGCCATCTCCATCGGCGTGCTGGTGGACGGCGCCATCGTGGAGGTGGAGAACGCTTACCGCAGAATTGAGAAATGGATCGCGGACGGAAAGCCCGGCAGTTTCTACGAAGTGCGCCTAGCCGCGCTGATGGAAGTGGGTCCCACCGTCTTCTTCAGCCTGCTGGTGGTGGCGGTGAGCTTCTTGCCCGTCTTCACTCTGCTGGACCAGGAGGGCCGACTCTTCAAACCCCTGGCCTATTCCAAGAACCTGGCCATGGCCATCGCCGCCATCCTCGCCCTGACCCTGGATCCGGCCATGCGCATGCTCTTCGCGCGGGTCGAGCCCTTCCAGTTCAAGCCCAAGTGGTTGGCCTGGACGTTCACGCAATTCGTGGTCGGCAAGTACTACTCGGAAGAGAAGCATCCCATCAGCGTCTTCCTCCACCGCATCTACGAACCGCCTTGCCGCTTCGTCATCAAGCACGCCAAAGCCACCATCGCCGTGGCATTCCTGCTCGTGCTCGCGACCATCCCCGCCTTCATGAAGCTGGGTAGCGAATTCATGCCCCCCCTCAACGAAGGCACCCTGCTCTACATGCCCTCGACGCTGCCAGGCCTGAGCCAGACCGAGGCCCAGCGCATCCTCCAAGTGCAGGACCGCCTGATCCGCACCATCCCTGAAGTGGATCGAGTGTTTGGCAAGGCCGGGCGGGCGGACACCGCCACGGATCCAGCGCCCTTCTCCATGATGGAGACAGTCATCGGCCTCAAGCCCGAGGATCAGTGGCGCGAAAAGCCCCGCTGGTTCTCCTCCTGGGCGCCAGATTGGCTGAAATCGATGTTGCGCCCATTCTGGCGGGACCGCATCACCCAGGATGAGATCGTGGCGGAGTTGGATCGTGTGGTGAAACTACCTGCCATCCCCAATGCCTGGACCATGCCCATCAAAGCGCGGCTCGATATGCTCTCCACCGGTATCCGAACACCCGTGGGCCTGAAGATCAACGGCGCGGACCTGGAGACCATCCAGAAGATCGCCGTGGAGGCCGAGAGCATCCTCCAACGTGTGCCGGGCACCCGCAGCGCCTTCGCGGAGCGGACGGCCCAGGGCTACTTCCTGGACTTCGTTCTCAAGCGCGAGGCACTGGCCCGCTACGGGCTGAGCGTCGAGCAGGCCAACATGATGGTGATGACCGCCATCGGCGGCGACAATCAGAGCACGGTCTTCGATGGCCGGGCGCGCTATCCCGTGAACGTGCGCTACGCCCGTGACTACCGGGAATCCCCGGACGCCCTGAAGCGAGTCCTTTTGCCCATTGCGGGAGGCTCCGCCATCCCCATGGAGGAGATCGCGGACCTGAAATGGACTACGGGTCCCGCCATGATCCGGAACGAGAATGGCCTCATGACCGGCTACGTCTTGACGGATTTCGATACCTCCAAGATCGACGTGGGCACCTTTGTCCATCACGCCAAGGCAGCCATCGAGAAAGAACTAAAACTCCCCGCCGGCTACAGCCTCACGTGGAGCGGCCAGTACGAGAACATGATCCGCGTGAAGGAGCGGCTCAAGCTGATCCTGCCCATCACGTTGGTGTTGATCTTCGGTCTGCTTTACGCGAACACGAAGTCGGCCTTCAAGGCCACCCTCGTGATGTCGGCCGTGCCCTTCAGTGCCATCGGCGCCTTCTGGCTCCTTTATTTGCTGGACTACAACATGTCCATCGCAGTGTGGGTGGGGCTGATTGCGCTCATGGGGTTGGACGCGGAAACCGGCGTCTTCATGCTGCTCTTCCTGGACCTTTCCCACGATGAAGCCAAGCAGGCCGGCAAGCTCAAGACCACCGGCGATCTCGTGGAAGCCATCATCCATGGCGCTGTGAAGCGCATCCGGCCCAAGGCCATGACCGTCTTTGCCGCCTTCATGGGCCTGTTGCCCATCATGTGGAGCACCGGCACCGGCGCGGATCTGATGAAGCGCATCGCCGCCCCCATGCTGGGCGGCCTCGCCACCAGCTTCATCCTCGAACTGCTCGTCTACCCGGCCATCTACTACCTTTGGAAAAAGCGCGAGGTGGTGGAAGGACCCATCACCCCTGATCCCACGCCGGAACTTGGCCTGGCAACCACATAACCAGGACGATGAGATGCCCTTTCTTCCGCTGACTTCGGACTTCAGGCTTCAGGCTTCGGGCTTCAGGCTCGCATCACCCACAGCACAGTCCAATGCAATTTTTTTACCTGAAGCCTGGAGCCTGAGGCCTGAAGCCAATTTCATCCTGCCCAAATGCATGATCCGGATTTAATTCACCCCGAGGCACAACGCCTCCTTTCATAAGGAACACCCCATGATCACAACCCTCGTCTTCAGCGCCCTGGCCACCATCGCCAGCCCCACCATGGGCGGTCCGACCAACAAGATCTGCCCCGTCCTGGGGAACGCCGTGACTCCTGGCAAGAGCCCCATCGTCAAGGTAAAGGGACGCCAGTACTACATCTGCTGTCCGGGATGCGACAAGCAGCTCAAGGCCGACTATGCGAAGTGGCAGCCGATAGTGGAGCGCGCGAAAATCCCGGTTCCGTGACGATTTGGAGCACCGGAATTTGAGCGAAGTGTGCCGCATTGTGTGTCACCAATGGCGACTCTAAGGCTACTACGACTGTGGCTACCTACGTATCTTGTCGCTCAATCGGAATGGATAGAGAGGCTCATTCTACGAAGCCGGTTTCTTGAGCCAGGCTAGCTTCTCGTTCGGCATCCCGCTCGCGTAGGAAATCTTCCGTTTCGGCG
>JANOLT010000237.1:0-3351 GCA_031419915.1 Holophagaceae bacterium | reverse complement strand
GCTGTCCCGCCGCATCGGCCTGCTTGCGAACCCAGGCCGGATCCAGGCCACCTTCAAGATGGACGTGGCGGTCAATGCAGGGGATGCCTGTGCTGGTGGCCTCGGGCATCAGGCTTCAGGCTTCAGGGTGCAGGCTTCAGGTCGTGAATTCGCCAAGCCGGGGACCCGGCATTTGAGAGCACATTTAGTGCTACTGACGATCGATATCCTCGTCATCTCAACCCATGCCGTCGTGAATTCGCCAAGCCGGGGGCCGGCATTTGAGAGCACATTTAGTGCTCTCAAATGCCACCCGGCTAGGCTCATTCATCATAGTCGTCCATCCGCAGATCGCCTGGATCTACTCCCTCGGCCTTTGCGGCGCCGATGCCCATGCTTTCGTCAAAGCCATCTTCAGCAACGGCCTCCGCCTCTGGTTCAGCACCCAAATCATCCTCGATCACGTGAACCTGCTTATCTTTCTTCACGGTCTTGGGTTTGGTGGGAGCGTCCTTCTGGTTCGCCCCGCACTTTGGACAGAGTGCCTCGGGTTTGCGGAAGTCATAGAACTTCGTTGAACACGAAAAGCAGGTAAATTTTTTCCCTAGATTAGACATGCGTCGCCCTCGAAACCAAGGTCCAGGGTTTACCAGATCCTTGGGTTCTTGTCACCACCCGAACTTTGGGAAAGTTCCCCCACCGGGGTTTTTCACCAAGGAACCCAAGCCTTTTTGGCGCTTAAAAAAAGAAATTGAAGGTTTGCCAATCGGACTGAATCAAGCCGAATGGGGGGTCACGCCCAAGGCGCGGGGCCGAGTTTGGAGGGGATGCCTTCGCACAATTGAGCCTGAACCGTTTGAATGAAAATCCTGTGCTGACTCTCCGTGGGTTCTCCAAAGCGGTCAATGAAGGTGGCCCTGGATCGCTCCAGCTCGTCCCGAAGGAGCGAATAAATGTTTCCTTGCTGGCGGCCCTGGGCGACTTTTTGAGGGAAATAAAGTTCGATGTCACTCACTAGAACGCGTGCCAGACGCTCAGCTGTGGCTCGAATTTTGGGATCCAGGGTCGGGCCAGCCTCGATGGGCTCAGGCACTTGCTGAGTCGGCATGGAAGACGGTCCGATGGCAGACGGGAGGGCGATAGGAGCGATGGAAGATGGGGGGGATGAGGGAGCAGGCGGAGCTGGTCGAGCCGGGAGCCTGAGTTCCGCAGGAACGGGCATCTTCATGGTGGTGGTTGCGTGACTGGCGGGTGGTCCAATGGGGGGTAGCGGCGTCGGCGGCGTGGGCCGAGCCATGGGTGGTGGAAGTGGCGGTACTGGCGGTGTTGGCATTGGCCGCGCCATTGGCGCTATTGGCGCGATGACGGGCATCGGGCCGGTGGCTTTGAGTGGGACGCTGCTTGGCTTGTCTTCGTCCTTCGGACCCGACAGGAACGCCAGGGCCGCCTCGGCCGAGCGCACCAACGCGCGGATGTGCTGAGGATTGTCCAGCGTGCTTCGCAAACCGCTATCGGTTAGTACCAGGGCCACGGTCTTGCGTTTGAGGCGGATGGGGTGAATTCGCACATCAGCCGATGTAAGACCCGAAAGGGGCCGAACGAGAGCCAAGTAGGCCTCCCCCGTTTTCTGGATCACTGGCACCTGGCCAGAAATCAGAGCCTCCAACTCCGGCGGTGGCACGATGGGCGTGCCGGGCTTGGCCGCATCCCCGTCAAAACTTCGGGAAGCGTACAGGCTGGCGATGCCCTGCTTGATGATGTACAGCGCGCTGCGGTCCGCGAAAGGGCGCAGGCCGTCCAGCAGCTTATGCAGCACTTCGGCCTGGCTCGGTGCGTTATCCAGGAGGTCCAGGGCCGCCCCCAGTTCAGGGTCCGAAGTGATCACTGGATGCGCGGCTGCGATGAGAGGCGGGGGAACTGGGGGAACTGGCATGGCGGCCATCAGCTGTTGAGCCAGTGCATCGTCGGGCTTAAGGCGGCCGAGGCCTTCCTCCCAGGTCATCATCACCTGTTCCAAAAGCGCTTGATGGCGCTCGTGGAGCCAGGTCAGGAGGATCTGCTTCAGCGCGTCAGAAGACTGCGGCATGTCGGGCTCATCAGAAGGGTGGGTAATTACGATAACGGAATTGGACCGAGTAGCGGGAGCAGATGCTTGATAGGATGATTCCAGCATCTTTGGAGCCTCAGAATGACCGATCTTTCCATCCAGGTGCGTGATGCGGGCTGCGCCTCGGTGGTAGAGCCATCCGGGTTCATCAACGCTCATACCGTGCGCCAATTCGAAGGCACCCTTGAAGACCTTGTCCGGGCTGGTCGCTACACGATTTTGCTGAACTGCCGGGAGCTGAATTACATCAGTTCCGCGGGCTTGGGCGCCATCATGGGTCTCATCGAGACCGTGCGGGAAAACAAGGGGGACATCCTGCTTTGCAACCTGCAGGAGAACGTCTTCGCCATTTTTGACACCTTAGGCTTCACCCAGCTCTACCGCGTGTTTCCTTCCGAGGAAGATGCTCTCGCTTCCCTTCTGGAGCAGGCCTGATGTCTCCTTCCCCTGCCGCACGGGTTGAGAAGTCGGATTTCCGGCTCACTATTCCCAGCCAGACGCGTTACCTGAACCTGGTGACGGGATTGGCCAAGCGCGCGTCCCAGTTGGCTGGCATGGACGATTCCACTGCCGCCAAAGTCTCCATCGCCGTGGATGAAGCAGTCACGAACATCATCCTGCACGCGTATGGCGGCGAAGAAGACCATTCCGTGGAATTGGACCTGCGCTTCACGGAGACGGCCCTGGAAATCCATATGTGGCACACCGGCGTTGGCATCCGTGGCAACCAGATTGTCTTGCCGGACCCGAAAGAATACATAAAGCATCCCCGAAAAGGCGGCTTGGGATTGTTGCTCATGAGCCGGTTCATGGACGAGGTACGCTTCAGCGAAGAGCAGGGCCGAAGCGAGTGCTGCATGATCAAGAATATTGCTTAAGTGGCTTCTGAACCGGTTGTGAATCCCACGAATCCCACGAATCACATTAATCCGTTCGACCGCCTTCGGGAGCTTTCACTTCGCATCCCGGAAGGCGCTAGTGAGTTGTTGCCCTTGGTGGATTTTCTCGAAGCCTTCCCTGAGCAGGTCACCCAAGAGGCCCTGGTCCATCTTGTGGGTGTCACGGACTTGGGCATTGCGAAAGCGGGCCAGGGCGGTATCTGGGATGGCTACACCTGGATATTTTTGAGGGGATCGGCGCCAGCCTTTCCCACCAATCCAGGCAAGGGCTGGATCAGCCTGCCCTGGACCCATGGAGATGAAATCTACGGTCACCTGGTGCTCAGGACTCCAAACGCTCCCCCGGCCCTGGAGCTGTTGCTTTCC
>JANOLT010000236.1:0-2169 GCA_031419915.1 Holophagaceae bacterium | reverse complement strand
GCTTTGGATTGTTATTGCTGCTGACGCTTGGGCGGCTCGCCTTCCTGGCGCATTTTCAAGGCCTGGCCTGGGAAGCGGGCCTTGGCCGCGCGCTCTACCTGGGCTTCAAATTCGACGCCCGCTGGGTTGCCATCCTCTTGGTTCCACCCTGGCTTCTGCTGCGCACTGGCGCCGATGCCGCGGGTTCTGTGACCGCCCTGCGACGTTGGTTCTCCATTTCCTCCCTCATTGTTTCCCTGCTCGTTTATGCGGGTCTGGTAGCCGTGGCCATGGTGGATGACAGGCGCGGCCGGGGATGGCTCGTGGCGTTTTTGTTGCTGGCGTGGCTGGCACGCTGGGCGGGAAAGCCAATGGGATTAACTAAGGTCCAAGCTCGGATTTGGGGCGTCTACGGATGCCTGGTCATTGGCTTCACTCTGCTCTGCTATGCCTTCGATTTCGGGGCCTTTTCCTACATCCACACGCGGCTGAACGGAACGCTGCTGATGTTCCTGGAAAACCTTGGCACCAGCGCCCGCATGGTCTGGGAGAGCTATCCCGTGATCCCTGGAATTCTTGGAATAACTGCGTTCATGGTGCTGATCGCATGGCTCCTGCGAAAGTTGGCATCCCATCTTGCGGCCCCGCTTCCATCCAAGGGCCAAAGGTGGGCCGTGGCCTGGCTCGGAGCACTGCTTTTGATCGCGGCCATGTGGGGCAAGTGGAGCCTCTATCCACTCCGATGGGGCGAAACCTTTGAAGCGCCAAAATCATTCCATGCCCATCTTGCCCTGAATCCAGTTTTGTTTTTTCTGGAAACCCGAACGGAGATGGATGGCGGCTACGACTTGAAAGCGGTACAGGCCAGCCAGTTGCTCATGTCCGCCCACTTTCACATCCCACCGGCCAATGACAAAGAAGGCCTGCCCACGCTACTGCGGCGCATCACTCCCCGTCCCCAGGTTCAGGGTCGCCCCAACGTGGTTTTCATCCAGTGCGAAAGTCTGGCGGCATTCAAGACTTCACCTTTTGGCAATCCCTTGGATCCCACGCCAACATTGGCGCGCCTCAGTCGAGAGGGCATCTTCTTCGATCGTTTCTACGTCGCGATGGAGAACACCAGCCGCTCCATGTTCGCCACGCTGTTCGGCACTCCCGATGTCAGCAGCGTGCAGAACGCCACCCGAAATCCCCTGCTGGTGGACCAGCACACGCTCCTGAGCTACCTCACGGATTACAAGAAACATTACTTTCTGGGCGGAAGCGCCAACTGGGCCCAGATCCGGGCGGCCCTCCGTCACAATTTGCCGGACCTGGTGCTGCACGAGGAAGGTTCATTCAAGAGCCCCAAAGTCGATGTCTGGGGCATCTGCGATCAGGACCTGTTGATCGAAGCCAATGATGCCCTGGCGCGCGAGCAGCAGCCCTTTTTCGCTTATGTGCAAACCAGCGGCAACCATCCGCCATTCACGATCCCATCGCATATCAAAAATTTCCACCGGGTCGAGCCAAGCGCGGCGGAGTTGAAAGCCGCGGGCTTCGTCAGTAGCGACGAGTTCAACGCCTTACGGCTCATGGACCACGCCCTGGACGAATTTTTCAAAGAAGCAAGCCGGGAGCCCTACTACAAGGACACCATTTTTGTTTTATGGGGCGACCATGGCATTGCCCGAGGAAACACCGACCCTAGGTTTGGGGACCTGACACTAGCGATTCACAACGTGCCCTTCATCATCTACGCACCAGGTTTACTGAAGCCGGAACGTCGCCACACCATTGCTTCCCAGGTGGATATCCTGCCCACGCTGTTGAGCCTGTTGGGACGCGAGACCGAAACCCAAACACTCGGCCGGGATCTCTTCGATCCAGCCTTTGATCCCGGTAGCTGCGCATTCACCTTCACGACCTTTCGTCGCCCGCCCGGGATGGGTCTGCTGCAAGATGATTTGTACTTGAACCTGGAGCCTGACGGGCGCCAGGCGCTGTACGCTGTGGACGAGCCAAACCCTAAGAATCAAGCCGCGACTGATCCCGCTCGAACCGCCGAGATGTCGAAATTGACCAAGGCTTATGATACTTGGAGCCGATTTCTCTTGAGCCACAATAAGCCGTTGATGCCTAGGGTGTCTAAGGAGCCTAAGCCATGAAGCGCGTTCTGTTCTCAGTCTTCATCACCCTGGCGGCCTTGTT
>JANOLT010000235.1:0-2607 GCA_031419915.1 Holophagaceae bacterium | reverse complement strand
GACGCGGAACGGAGCGCGAAGCGCGGAGTGAATCCCAAAAGTCCGGGTGGGTCGAGATCACCCTCGTGACCACAGCTTTTTTTGGCGGAGAGTGGGGGATTCGAACGACAGCGGCGCGGGGGTAGGGCAAGGCGAAGACGCGAGAGCGGCTGAGCCGGTCCGCCGCAGGCGGATGCCCGCCCGCAGCCGATGACGCGGAACGGAGCGCGAAGCGCGGAGTGAATCCCAAAAGTCCGGGTGGGTCGAGATCACCCTCGTGACCACAGCTTTTTTTGGCGGAGAGTGGGGGATTCGAACGACAGCGGCGCGGGGGTAGGAGGGACCCATCTCCGTGAGCCGCAGGCGAGCGGGAGCGCGCACTGCGCGCGATCGATGGGAAGGCGAAGCCGACATTGGGAGGCCTTCCCGAGCAACGAACCTTGGGAATCCCTCAGACTCTTGGCGCAGGCACCGCATTCATGGCTCGGGCCCTTTGCCGACCACGCTCGGCCTTCATGAGGAGCAGCAGGGAGCGAACCAGGTGGAGAGCCCGCTCCTCCAGTGCAGAGCAGTCTGCTTCAGTCAACATCCCAACCCGACGCGCCAGCGTGAGCAGGTAGTGGCACTGGGCGGCGGCCGAGGCGGCTTCCTCCAGCTCCATCAGGAAGTCTGCCGCCGCGGGCTTGGCGCATCCTGCGCGGATGTGCAGCGGCGCGGCGAGCGCGGCACCCCGCAGCTGGGCGCCAAAGATCATGCGCTCCAGTTCCGGCAGGGTCGTGGTGACGCGGTGGATGTCCAGGGCCAAGGCATCGGCCAGGGCATGGACTTTGAGACTTTCGGGTTCGCGAATCATGTCTACTCCCGATCCCAACCCTCGGCGGCGCGGAAGCTGTGGAAGCTTTCGCACCCGAGGATCAGATGGTCTGCCAGCGCCACGCCCAGGCTTTCGCCTGCGGTTCTCAAGCGGTGGGTCAATTGGATGTCCTCGCGGCTTGGTGAGGGGTCGCCGCTGGGGTGGTTATGAAAGGCAAGCGCACTTGTGGCGCCGAAGCGCAGGGCTTCGCGAAAAAATTCCCGCGGGCTGATGAGCGTCGCGGTGCTAGTGCCCTGACTGAGAATGCGCTCCGCCAGCAGGTCACCTTTTGCATTAAGGGCCAACAGTCCGAATCGTTCTTCGGTGTAGCCTTGGCACCGCGGCATCAAGTAGGCCCCAGCGGCTTTGGGGGAATTGATCCGGGGCCGGACGGTGGCGCGTTGAGAGCGGCGGCACAGCTCCTGCGCGGCCCACAGTTGGCAGGCTTTTGCCGGACCCACGCCGGGCTGGGAAGTCCAATCCTGAAGCCCTTGCTGAAGCAGGCCTGCGAGCCCACCCATGCGCGTGAGCAGCTCCTGAGCCAGCTCCACCGCATTCTTGCCCTTCTGGCCCGTGCCCCATAAAAGAGCCAACACTTCGGCCTCGCTCAGGCCTTCGCCATGGCCTGCCAACAGCCGTTCCCGGGGTCTTTGATCGGCGGAAAGATCCACAATGCGCATCAGACCCTCCCCCAGGTTCGTTTGGCGGCGCGCCAGCGGAGCATGTGGCGCTGGCCATTCCCCGCCAGCCGCAGGCAGAGCACATCCCGGCCATCGGTGAGAAACCACACCGTGGCGGTAGTGGTGAGGCGAGGCGTCACCGTGATACGCCCATGGGCCTCACCGGTTTTATCGGCAACGACTGGCTTATCCATGCCGGGGGGCAACGGCACGCTTGCGGGCTTGCCCCAGCGCACATTCCTGGGCATCGTCACGGGCAGAACGTCCGATGAAGCTGATTTGGCACCCAAGGCCACTTGCACATTCCTACCCTGGGCCCTGGCCTGATGAAAAGCCTGGTACAAGGCCCCGTCCAGGTCCTGCTGGACCGAGGTCAGACCGGCGCTTGACAATGAAAGAGCCGATGCGCCAACTCCGCTCAGGATTCCCACGATTCCCATGCAGATACAAAGTTCGGTGAGAGAAAAACCCCTTGAGCACCGGCGAGAAGCCGGAGTTGGAGCCGGAAGGATGAAACGCGGAACCTCGCCGATGCTCATGGTCATGGCCGCACCTACTTCCGCGCTGCAGAACGTTTGGGGCGGGAAGCCTTGGCGGGAGTGACCGCCGTGACAGGGGATGAAGATGCCTCAACGGCATTGACGGTATTGGCGCCACTGACCGTGCCGGCACCCACACTGAGGTAGGGCTTAAGCTTGACGAAGGACTTCTCGCCAATGCCCTTCACATTCATCAACTCTTCGGAGCGGCGGAATCCGCCGTGTTCCTTGCGGAACTTGATGATGCGCTCGGCGGTCTTCGCGCCGATCTTGGGCAACTGCATCAGCTCAGTGACCGTCGCGCTGTTGAGGTTGATGGGGTGCTGGGGAGCCGATTTGGCCTTGGCCGATCCGACCCCGGCAGCCGCCAAGGGAAGAGCCAACGCAAGTACGAGGGCTCGGGTGAGGGTGGAAAGTGTGATGTTCATGAATGCCTCCTTTCAGGCAAACAAGTAACATCGAGGTTCGTGCCAGAATATAAGATTAATTATTACTGTATTTAATAAATATTAAATTATTTTTTTAGAAATATTTTGATGACAAATTATTAAAAATT
>JANOLT010000234.1:0-1926 GCA_031419915.1 Holophagaceae bacterium | reverse complement strand
CGCCGCCAAGTAATACCAAGTTGCGCTCAAAAAGATAAAAAGAAGCCGCAGATGAACACAGCGCGGCCACATGCCGCAACCAAAAAACTGATCCAAATGCCTGAACTACATCAAGGCCACGAAGCTTTCCGTGTGTCTCCTGCTGAATTCCGGCCGGGCTAAGATCGAAGTCTGACGCTACGAACGGCCGGGAGGGTTATTTAGCCAGGATGAAGGGGATCAAAGCGGATAAAGCCCAAAAAAACCGGGTTTGTTTTCATCCTATGCATCCCCTTTATCCTGGCTAAATTTTTCTTTCCCATTTATCCCGGCTGTCCCCAACAAGGTCCCACCATTCCAGGAAGTAGCCAGGATTCCCGCACTGCTTCTTCTCAAAAAAGACGAATTCGAATATCAGTAGTACAGAGAATTTTTATCCGCACACCTCTGTTCCCTCTGTTCACCTCTGTGTTTGTTTTTCCCCTTGCCCTGAAACACCACGGCCCGCGCTACTCTGGATCCATGTTGAAAACTTACTACGCTGGCATGGACATTGACGCACCCTGTGGGCGCTGCAAGCAAGAGACGAGACATCGGGTGATGACGCTCACCAATGGGGTGCCCGACAATCTCATCTGCGCGAATTGCAAATCCGTGCACAAATTCCGGCCTGAGCGCGGCAAGGCAGAAACAACACCTCGTGTATCGCGCGGTTCTGCGAGCGGCGGGCTGAAACCCCGGCCTTCCTCATCATCCTCGCGTTTCCAGGAACTCATGACCCAAGAGCAGGCCGGCAGCATCGCCAAGCCCTACACCGTGCAGTCCCGCTGGGATGAAGGCGATTGGATGGATCACCCGAGTTTTGGATTGGGAAAAGTCCAGAAGCGCATAGCCAAGAAGGTGGATGTGCTATTCCGGGATGGTTTGAAAACGCTCATCAGTGCGTGACCCCATTGACGGATGCGCCTGAAGGACCCCTGCTGCTCACCGATGAGCCACAGCCCTTGCGATCTCTGCGGTTTGCCGTGCTGGATCTGGAGACCACGGGCGGCAACCCCAAGGCTTTTTGGGACAAGAAGGAACGCTTTCATCCAGCTTCTGAAATCACGGATGTGGGTGTCGTAAAAATGTGCGGGCCGGTCATCGAAGGTGGCTTCGAGATGCTGTCGGCCATCGAAGGCGACTACCCTCCGCTCATCCAGCGGCTCACGGGGATCACGCCGGCGATGCTCACCTGCGCCGAGCCCTGGGAACGGGTGGCGATGCGGCTTTCCGGCGAACTGGAAGGCCGTGTGTGGGTCGCCCATCACGCGCCCTTCGATGGATCTTTTCTGAAGGCGTGGCTGCCCCATGGACTCTGGCATCGCCATCGGCTCATCTGCACCAGACTGCTCGTCAAGGATCTCATGCCCGAAGCCAAAAGCCGGGCCCTGCACCAGCTTTGTCTCCTTCTGAACATTCCCAACCGCCGTGCCCATCGCGCTCTGCCGGATGCCGAGGCCACCGCTCAATTGATGCAGCACCTGCTGCTCAGAGCCGAGGATCAGGGCCTGGATGCCGAGGCTTTTCTGAATCTGGGCGAAGTGCCGTGGGTGAAAGTTTAGAGGCCGTCAATAGGCTAATCACGTTGCCCCTCATGGCCCTCCTCAGAGCGACCATGCACCAGGTTACAAAAGCTCCCGGAACTGCTCGACCGTAAGCCCCGCATCGTGGACGATGCCGCCAAGAGTGAAAGCGTTGACCGGATTGTGCCTGGGAATAGTGAGGATGCGTGTGCCGTTCGACATAACGATATGTTTGCCTTGCCGGACAATTTTGAAACCGGCCTTTTCGAGAGCCCCCACCGCATCGAGATGATTGACACCGGGAATCTTAGGCAAGAGTCAGACCGCCACATCAATTTCTCGGACGTGCTCGCCGCGCAGTTGTTCCTCAACGACCGAAATA
>JANOLT010000233.1:0-2031 GCA_031419915.1 Holophagaceae bacterium | reverse complement strand
CGACCGAAGTTTTTAGTGTAGAACGCTGATGATCCGCGCCAGTGTTGGATTTGGATGCAATGTGTATGCCAAAACGTAGCCATGTTATTATTTTGTATATGGTTGACATAGCTTTAATATTGCCTAATATCATGGTCATGTTCATTGCGGTGGTTCCCAATCGGAAATCCAGGCCTACGATTCTCCTTCGAGAGACCTTCCGGGAGGACGGAAAAGTCCGCAACCGGACCCTGGCGAATCTGACTGACTGGGCCCCAGAAAAGATCGCAGCCCTTTCGGCGGCGCTGGATGCGGCCAGGTCTGGGAACGTGGGCACGGGGATGATTGAAGTTCTGGAGACGGTTCCCCACGGGCACGTGCATGCGGTGCTGGGCACACTGAGGCGGCTGGGTTTGGAGTCCGCGCTGCTCACGCGCCGGTGCCGCGAACGCGATCTGGTGACCGCGATGATCGTGGCCCGTGTGCTGGATCCGGCCTCGAAGCTTTCGACGGTCCGGGGTTTTGGGCACACCACGCTGGGCGAGGTGATGGCTGTGGCCGATGCCAAGCCCGAGGAGTTGTATCAGGCGCTAGATTGGCTGCTGGGGCGGCAGAAGGCCATCGAAGCCAAGCTGGCGAAGCGCCATCTGGTGGATGGTTCCCTGCTGCTCTACGACCTGACCTCGGTCTGGTTCGAGGGAGAGAAGTGCGAGCTGGGGAAGTTCGGCCACAGCAAAGAGGGACGGTCCAACAAGCTCCAGATCCTGGTGGGTCTGCTCTGTAACCGCGAAGGCATTCCGGTCTCCATCCAGGTGTTCGAGGGCAACGCGGCGGAAACAGGCACGCTGGAGGGCCAGATCCAAAAAGTGCGGGAGCGGTTCGGGCTCAAGCACATCGTGTTTGTCGCCGACCGCGGCATCCTGCGTTCGGTGCGGATCAAAGAGGATCTGGAGCCATTGGGACTGGATTGGATCACGGCCCTTCGCAAGCCCGCCATCCGCGAGCTGATCCAGAAGGGAGCTTTTCAGCCTTCGCTTTTCGAGCAGGTGGACTTCGCTGAAATCGAAGATCCGGCCTATCCCGGCGAGCGGCTCCTCGTGTGCCGGAATCCGATGCTCGCGCACGACCGGGCGCGGCGGCGGGAGGAACTGCTGTCGCGCACAGAGAAGGAGTTGAAGGCCATCCAGGACAGCGTGATCCGAGAGCACCGGCCCCTCAAAGGTGAGGACCAGATCGGGCTGAAGGTGGGTTCTGTGCTGAACCACTTCAACGTCGGACGCTTCTTTGATCTGACGATCACCGATCATCGTTTCGGCTTCCATCGTAAAGAAGCCCAGATCCGTGAGGACGCCGCGCTGGATGGGTTCTACGTCATCCGGACCAGTCTTTCCAAGGAGATGATGGCTGGCCCCGAGGCGGTCCAGGCCTACAAGGGACTCGCCAAAGTCGAGACGGCATTCAAGCAGATGAAGACTGAGGATCTGGAGATCCGGCCCATCTATCACCGCCTGGCGGACCGAGTGAAGGCCCATGTGTTTCTCTGCATGCTGGCGTATTACGTCGAGTGGCACCTGCGGCGCGACCTGGCGCCCCTGCTGTTCGGCGAAGGCGATCCCAAGCTGGCCGAGGCCCAGCG
Organism: Holophagaceae bacterium; assembly: GCA_031419915.1. Taxonomy (GTDB): domain Bacteria; phylum Acidobacteriota; class Holophagae; order Holophagales; family Holophagaceae; genus JANXPB01. Next base: position 416 of record JANOLT010000233.1, on the reverse strand, counting down.
GAAGAGCCCTGTGGAGCCCGCCAGGCCCTCAGCCCCCACCAAGGCCAAGCGCGGCAGCAAGCGCACCGAGGACGGATTTATGGTCCAGAACTTCCGGGACCTCCTCAAAACCCTGGCCAATCTATCCCTCTGCACCTGCCAAGCCACTGGTTCGAAGCTACCCCCCTTCAAGCGTTATACCCAGCCGAGTCCTTACCAAAAACGCGCCTTCGACCTCCTCCAACTCACGCCACCGTAGACAGCCGATTGCAGGCCAATCCCATTGAAAGCCAATGGCAGTGCGGAGTTTCACGGATTATTAATAAAAACTTCGGTCGTAAGGTGCCGATTTATGCCGATTACATTAATTCGGCTATGGATAAAAAATGGGGAGCCTCAAGTCAAGCGATACAGTTTTCAGAGGCAATTCGGAATAT
>JANOLT010000232.1:0-4202 GCA_031419915.1 Holophagaceae bacterium | reverse complement strand
GCAGCGATCTCCGATTCCAGGCCCTTCACGTTGTCACCGAGAATGAAACTGGAGCGGTCAATGAGCCCGCCGATGCCTTGAAGTATTTTCTGCTTCACGGCCTGATTTTGGATAGAGAGATCGAGCATTTGGACGGACATGGGAACCTCAAAAAAATTGGAACCGCGAATGGCGCGAATGTTCGCTAATTAAAAACCAAGAAACTTTTTATTCGTGTTCATTCGCGTTATTCGCGGTTCCAAGCTGTTCAGTTTGGGGCCGCATCAATGGGAACAGGATCACATCTCGGATGCTTGCTGCGTTGGTCATGAGCATCACCATGCGATCAATGCCAACACCCAGGCCGCCGGTGGGCGGGAAGCCGTGCTCCAGGGCGTTGACGAAGTCCAGGTCCAGCATCATGGCTTCATCGTTGCCGTTTTCGCGCTCACCCATCTGGGACATGAAGCGGCCCAATTGATCCACGGGGTCATTGAGTTCCGAATAGGCGTTCGCCAGTTCCATGCCGCCGATGAACAGCTCGAAGCGATCCACGAACATATCGTTGCCGGGCAGAGTCTTGGTGAGCGGGCTCAACTCGATGGGGTAGTCGGTGATGAAGGTGGGCTGGATGAGCTGTTTTTCAACGTGATGCTCGAAGAGTTCCCCTAGCAGGGCGCCGGGACTCTTCTTTTGGATGTCTTCGAAATGGGCTTCCTTGGCGAGATGCACGATGTCATCGGTGCGTTCCAGGCGCGCGCGATCGATCTGTCCATATTCGGCGATGGCGTCCTTCAGGCTGAGGCAGCGGAAGGGCGTGGCGTAGCTGATGATGTTGTCGCCGAAGGGCCGGTCCAGGCCTCCGCAAAGGGTCGCCATTTCCGCGAAAAGATTTTCCGTGAGCACCATCACATCGCGTAGATCCTCGCCCGCGGCGTAGGATTCCATCATCGTGAATTCCGGGTTGTGGCGGGCGCTCAAGCCTTCATTGCGGAAGTTGCGGTTGATCTCGAAAACCTTGTGGAAGCCGCCGACGATGAGCCGCTTGAGATACAACTCCGGTGCCACGCGCAGGTAAAGCGGCATGTCCAGCGCGTTATGGTGGGTGATGAATGGCCGCGCCGTGGCGCCGCCAGGAATAGGCTGCATCATGGGCGTTTCCACTTCCAGATAGCTCATGTGCTCCATGTAGTGACGGATTCCCGCGAGTATTTTAGAGCGGAGCACGAAAGTCTGGATCACCTCGGGATTGCTGATGAGATCGAGGTAGCGCTGGCGGTAGCGGAGCTCTTTGTCCTGCAAGCCATGCCACTTCTCCGGCAGCGGAAGCAGCGCTTTGGAAAGGAACTGGACGCGTGAAGCTCTCACCGTGAGCTCACCGGTTTTCGTGCGCATGAGCGTGCCCGTGACGCTGATGAAGTCGCCCATATCCAGAAGGCGCACCACCTCCCAATCGGTTTCGCTAAGGGCATCTTTCCGCATGTAGATCTGAAGCTTTTGCCCACCCTCACTGATATTCAGGAAGGCCGTCTTGCCGCTGTCGCGATAGGCCACGATGCGTCCCATGACCGACACCGTGCGCGGATGTTCTTCCAACGCGGGGCCATCGTGGCTCCCGTAGACCTCGATGACATCGCTGATGCCGTGGCTCCGCTCGGCCTTGCGCGGCCACACGTCCAGACCCAATGCCTTCAGCTTTCCGAGCTTTTCGAGGCGAACCTCACGGTACTGATTGGGGTTCATTTGAGTCTCCAAACCTGAATCCATCAGTCTAGCGCGAGGGACCGATGGGCCTGGGGGAGGATTCAGGGTCGAGAGTCAAGGAGTCGAGGAGTTGAGGAGTTGAAGAGTCAAAAAGTCAAAAAGTCGAGAAGTCGGGGGGGGCTTCTTGACTTTTTGACTTCTCGACTCTCGACTTATTAAAACCGGTAGCTTGCAAATACCGTGAGATCCGGGGCGAAATAGCTGCCGATTTCTTCGCTGATGCCGAATCGCCAGTGTGGAAGGCTCTTATGGGTCACGGTCCAATATTGCTGCATGCCATCTTTGTCCATGCGCGCCAGGTCCACGTGATAGGGATTCTCGATGTAGCCGATGCTCAGTTCCACGCCCAGGCCCCACAGCCTTCACCGAATTTCCTGCACCAACACGATGCCGAGGTTCTCACCTTCCAGTGGTTCAGCTTGAAAGGTACGGCCAGCCATAATGAAACGAACAGGTTCGCCAACATGATTTTCAGCATCGGGCGCCGCGATGGATTTCCATGCGCTTTCTGCGGTGCTGTCATCACCCCAGACCTTGCGGCCACCTTCGGCAAGGCCTGCTGCCAGCCAGCCTGGCGTGGGTTCCACCACCAGGCCTGTGGCCCGGTCGGCAAAAGCGGCGATGGATTGAAGGCCCCGGAAACCCGCGCGATAGCGACCCATGCTGAAGGCCAAATCTTTTTGGAAGGCCGTCAATTCATCCTCGGCCCTGATCTTTCCGCGCCACAGGCGATGGGCCAGGATCGCGGTGAAGAAGAGGGCCGCCAGGATCACCAACAGACCGGTATCAGGTGTTCGGGAAAGCGAAGGTACTTGCTCCAGTGTGATGGCGATCACTTTATGGCACTCCCGTGGAATTCATAAAGTGTAGCAAAACCGGGGTCTAAAACGTTTTACCTTGCGTCAACCAAGCATCCAAACCTTGGCCCAGCACTGGCCGCACGCTAGACTTACGGGCTTGAAAAGATAGAGACCGGGAGGGGTTATGACTAAATTATTGGCGAAACTTCGAGAGAAGATCGAAGCCCAACGACCTCGTACATCAAAACTCATCAAGGAGTATGGCGATGTGGTCATTGATCACGTGACCATCAGCCAGGTCATTGGTGGCGCGCGAGACGTGAAATGTCTGGTGTCGGACATCTCCTATCTGGATCCGCTGGAAGGAATCCGATTGCGGGGCAAAAATATTCCGGAGACTTTTGCCGCACTGCCGAAGGCGCCGGGCGCCGAATATCCATCGGTGGAGTCCTTCTGGTATTTCCTGCTGACAGGTGAGGCTCCAGATGCCGAAGCCATCGCGGAAATAGAAGCGGACTTCAAGTACCGCGCGAAGGTCCCGCCTTATGTCTTCGACGTGCTGAAAGCCATGCCCAAGGACACGCACCCCATGGTGATGCTCTCCACTGCGGTGCTCTCCATGCAGCGGGAGAGCAAGTTCACGCACTTCTACCACCATGGCTTCAAGAAGGACCGTGCCTGGGAGTACATGTACGAAGACGCCACGGATATCATCGCCAAGCTACCTGAAATCGCGGCATTCATCTACCGGCACAAATACAAGGGCAGCGACATCATCGGCCCTGATACCAAGCAGGATTTCGGTGGGAATTTCGCGCACATGATGGGCTTCCCCAAGCCCTACGATGACGTGGCGCGCATGTATTTCATCATCCATTCCGACCATGAAGTGGGGAATGTCAGCGCCCACACCACGCATTTGGTGGGCAGCGCCTTGAGTGATGCCTACTACGCGCTTTCCGCGGGCCTCAACGGCCTTGCGGGACCGCTCCACGGCCTGGCCAATCAGGAGGTTCTGGAGTGGGTGCTGAAGTTCCAGGAAAAACTCCACGGTGCCGAGCCCACGGAGGAAAACGTCCGCGTGGCGCTTTGGGACACACTCAACGAAGGCCATGTGATCCCGGGTTACGGACACGCGGTGCTGCGCCGCACGGACCCGCGCTATGAGGCCCAGTTGCAGTTTGCGCAAAAACATATGCCGGACGATGCCGTATTCAAGCTGGTGCAAATGATCTATCACGTGGCACCGAAAGTTCTCACGGAGCAGGGCAAGACCAAGAATCCGTGGCCCAATGTGGACGCCGCCAGCGGCATGATCCAGTACCACTACGGCCTGCGCGAGTATGACTTCTACACCGTGCTCTTTGGTGTGGGCCGCGCGCTCGGCGTGCTGGCGAACCTGACCTGGGATCGTGCTCTTGGCTATGCCCTGGAGCGCCCGAAATCCGTTACCACCGAAATGCTTGAGAAGTGGGCAGCGGAGGCTTCCGTAAAGGCATAGCGCGAACGGTTTTTAAACCGGGATCGGGCCATGGCGGGATGATCAATCCGCCATGGCCCGATGCATTTAACCCGGATTCTGCATTTGGTCGGGATGAAACTGGCTCCAGGCTACAGGCTTCAGGACGCGAATCACTTCGCATCGGTTTGTGCTGTAGG
>JANOLT010000231.1:0-2592 GCA_031419915.1 Holophagaceae bacterium | reverse complement strand
TCACAAGCTACCCCCCCCAGGATCAGAATTGAAAGAATGGCTGTGGGTACTGCGTTTCGAGTGTTCATGGGGCCTCCAAATTAAAGTATGACGTGAATCCGTGAGCCATGGAATAAGGGCCGCGCATCTCAGGCCAATGTGTTACGGCAACTCCAGCTATCGGGCGCAGGGCGCCCTCCACGTATTGGACGCGGGCCTCCCTGCTCACTACGTTCGCAGAGCTGGAGCCTCTATGCCGGACGACCTCGCAATGATCAGGTTATTTGGGTGCAACGGCCTACTTCCGTTTCCAGCGGTTATCCACCCGGACCGTGGACCGCGCCCCCGGAAGGCGCGATATTGGTTGCGCGGGGAGGTTCCCATGTGGCGCATGAAGCGGATTGACGACCTGGACATCCTACGGGGCCAGGCGACCACGCCGCCCATGGTCATCAAGGCCGCCGTGGAAACCACAGCGGAGCGCGGAGAGCCCTGGTGGGTTCTCCAAGTGAAGGTGCGTGGGGATCAAGACCCACTTTGGCTGGCGGTGTTCCCGGAACGGAAAGACGCCCTGTTCTTTAACGGCGAGCAAACCATGAAAGGCCGGTGGGATGAATCCAGGAGCGTGTTCTTCGAAGAGGACGGCCTCACCTGGAACCTGGAAGGGCGCCCTACTACCTTGAGCGCCATGGATGATGAGGCCGCCGAGGAGGACGCCGGAATAGAAGAAGAGCGGGCTAGGCGGGGGCGGCTGTCAGCGGGTGGTGAGGCCGGAAAGCCGAACTCATTTCTTTGAACTCAGCGCGGCCATGGTCCACAATCACAGCGAGGCTTAGGATCAGGCCGCGCTGAGTAGATCAAGGCTTCCCCGCCATATCTCCCAGAGCCGCGCCCCGGCTCACTCTCCAGATAGCGAGCAGTTGATCCAGCAAGGGGCCGAAGTCCTCGAGCCGCATGGCATTCGGACCATCGCTAAAGGCTTTTTCGGGGCAATCGTGGACTTCGAAAAAGAAGCCATCCACCGCCGTCGCCGCGGCGCGGGAAAGAGTGGGGATCATCTCCCGCGCACCGCCGGTCTTGTCGCCCAGGGCGCCGGGTTTCTGGACGCTGTGGGTCGCGTCGAAAATCACGGGGCAGCCGGTCTTGCGAAGGTACGGGAAGCTCTGGAAATCCACCACCAGATTGCCGTAGCCAAAGGTGCTCCCGCGCTCGGTGACCCAAAGGTCGCCATGGCCTTCAACACTCCGCATCTTGTCCACGGCGTTTTTCAAATCCCAAGGTGCCAGGAACTGGCCCTTCTTCAGGTTCACCGTGCGGCCGGTCTTGGCCGCGGCCACCAGCAGATCCGTCTGGCGGCAAAGGAAGGCGGGGATTTGCAGCACGTCCACGGCGTCAGCCACTGGCGCACACTGGTAGCTCTCGTGTACATCCGTGAGCACCGGTACACCGAGTTTCTGGCGGACTTCCGCGAGGATATCCAAGCCCTCTTCCATTTCGACGCCGCGATAGCTGTCTTTGGAGGTGCGATTGGCTTTGTCGAAGCTGCTCTTGTAGATGAAAGGTATGCCTCGTTCTTCAGCGATATCCCGCAATTGCGCCGACATGAAATGCGTGTGCTCCCTGGACTCAATGACGCAGGGACCAGCGATGAGGAAGAAGCTGTTGTCGGTACAGGGCTGGGTGAAGTCCATGGTTGCTCCTGCGTGCTCGAACATTAGGGTAGCGCGGGAGCCAATTGTGCCGATGGCGCCGATTGAGCAAATGCCCGCAGAGGTCCCGCCCAGAGCCCTACCAGAACGGAATTGATTATTTGTTTACGTTTTGTCAAATATATTCGCATTATGGTTGCATTATTGTTCACCCAGATCATGTTGGAAATAGGGGAAACCGTGCTCAAGCATCCCATGGAAGATGACCTGAACCGCCGACTGGTGGCAACCCTACAAGCCGAAGGTCGCATCAGCCACGCGGAGTTGGCGGAGCGCCTTGGCGTGAGTCGGCCGACAGTCATTGACCGCGTGAAGCGCCTGGAGGAGAGCGGCATCATCGAAGGCTACGCCGCCTTGGTCAGCCCCGCATCCGTGCTGAAACCCGTGGTGGCTTTCGTCGCCGTGCGCTACCGCGCCAACAATGATGAAGCCTTGGAGCGGGAGCTTTGGAGGGCCCTTGAGAAAGAGCAGGACGTGCTGGAGGCTCATACCGTGGCCGGTGAAGACTGCTTGTTGCTGAAGGTCGTGGCCGACACACCCCTGGGTATGAGCGAGCGACTGCGCCGCATCCGGGCTCTTGGCCCCCAAGTCACCACGCGCACCACCGTGGTGTTGCAGACTCACTTTGAAAAGCCCGGCCCCAGCCCTTTCCCAGTTGAGAAAAACGTAAAAAAAGGATCCCGGAAATGACCGCTGATGTCGCGTCCATCGCTCGCACGCCTGAACCGTCTTACGTTGCCGTGATCTTCACGAGCTTGCGCCGGACGGGTGACGGAGGCTACGAACGCATGGCCCAGCGCATGGTGGAATTGGCCTCTCAGCAGCCAGGGTTTTTAGGTGTTGAAAGTGCCCGTGGCGAAGACGGCCTAGGCATCACTGTGAGTTATTGGAAAGATGAGGAAGC
>JANOLT010000230.1:0-2204 GCA_031419915.1 Holophagaceae bacterium | reverse complement strand
CGGCACAGGCGTGGGGGTTGAAACAGTGCGGGCCGTGTGCCGCAGAAATGCTCCAATATGGGTTCAATATCCGGCCGCCTGACCGTCTTTGCGGCTCTCGCTGGCGCCGAAGTAGACCTTCTGTTTCGGATCCCAGCGGATGCCCTGGTAGCCGCCGTAGCCGCCGAGCATCCAGCCCACGCCGTGGCCCATGCCCATGAGTTTCTGGATGGTTTCAAGCGGGAAGCCGCTCTCAAGTTGGATCGTGCCGGGCAACTTTCCGGGTTCGCCCGTGGGCTCTGGGGAACCATCGTGGGACATGCGGGGCGCGTCGCCTGCCTCCTGGGTGTTCATGCCGAAGTCAATGAGGTTCATCACGATCTGCACGTGGCCCATGGGCTGGAACTCGCCGCCCATGACGCCGAAGCTGAGGAAGGGCTCGCCATCCTTGGTGATGAAGGCGGGGATGATCGTGTGGAAGGGGCGCTTGCCGGGCGCGTAGGTGTTGGCCTGGCCTTCTTCCAGCGTGAACAGTTCACCGCGATCCTGGAGGCAGAAACCCAGATCGCCGGGGGTCATGCCGCTGCCCATGCCCCGGTAATTGCTTTGGATCAGGCTCACCATGTTGCCGTCCTGGTCGGCGGTGGTGAGATACACGGTGTCGCCTTCCTTCAGGGGCGGGTGGCCCGCCTCGAGACGCCGTGCGGCGCGGGTTTCGCTGATGAGACCCCGGCGTTGGGCGGCGTATTCCTTCGACAGAAGCCACTTCACGGGCACCTTTGCGAATTCGGGATCCGCGTAGAATTTCGCCCGGTCCTCGAAGACCAGTTTCTTGGCCTCGGCGAAGAGATGCACATGGCGCGGACTTCCGAAGGGAATCTTCGCGAAATCGTAGCCTTCCAGGATGTTCAGCATCTGAAGGGCCGCGATGCCCTGCCCGTTGGGGGGCAGCTCCCACACGTCGTAGCCGCGGTAGTTCGTGGATAGCGGTTCCACCCATTCGCTGCGGTGCGAGGCGAGATCCTCATAGCTCAGAAAGCCGCCCTGGGCTTTCATGTAGGCGTCAATCTTGCGGGCGATGCCGCCTTTGTAAAAGGCATCTCTGCCACCCTTGGCCACCTTGTCCAGGGTGTCTGCCAGCCGGGGGTTGCGGAAGACTTCGCCGTTTCGCGGCGCGCGTTTGCCGTCTACGGTGTAGGTTTCCAAGAAGCCCGGGAACCTGCCGAGCGCTGGAAGGCTGCGCTCCCAGTAGTAGGCAATGAGTTCGGAGAGGGGAAAGCCCTCGCGGGCGTAGCGCGTCGCGGGTGCTAGCACGTCCGACATGGGCAGTTTGCCGAACTTCCCATGCAGTTCGAACCAGCCGTCCACGCACCCTGGCACCGAAACGGGCAAAGGGCCATGGGCCGGGATGTGCTTCAGTCCGAGCTTCTTGAAATGCTCCAGGCTGAGGCTTTTGGGCGAGCGTCCGCTGGCGTTGAGGCCGTACAGCTTCTTCGTCTTGGCGTCCCACACGATGGCGAAGAGATCGCCGCCCATGCCCGCACCTGTGGGTTCCATGAGGCCCAGGGCTGCATCCGCGGCGATGGCGGCGTCCACGGCCGAGCCACCCTTTTTCAGGATGTCCAGGGCGATCTGGGTCGCCAGGGGCTGGCTGGTGCAGGCCATGCCATGCTGTGCGGCGACTTCGGCGCGGGTGGCGAAAGCCCGGCCTGTCACGCGATCCCCCGCTTGAAGAGGCAGAAGTGAGAGGGCGAAAAGGAGCAGTGTTCGGTGCATGGCAGGCCTCGTGAGACGATGGCCAGAGCAGTTTAACCCGGGATGCGAGGAGGAAATGGCATGACCTTCGACGGCCTGTTGGCGGGGTGGTTTCAGGTGAATGGATGTTGTTCCTGTCACCGGCTTCTAGGTAGAGATCATTCCCGCACCCCGATGACTTCATCGTCATGGTCATGGACCAGGCAGGATGGCACATCGCCGAGGCATTGGAAGTTCCGACCAACATGCGGATCGTGTTCCTGCCTCCCTACAGCCCCGAGCTGAATCCCGCCGAGCATCTCTGGAAAGCATTGCGGGAGGGCTGGTTCGCCAACACGGTGTTCAAGGACATGAGGGCGGCCGTAAACACGCTCTGCCAAGGCATACAGGTCCTCGAATCCGACCACAAACGCACCCAGAGCCTGACGGGCTTCAATTGGATAACTTCTATTTCATTGAACGCGAATTAG
>JANOLT010000229.1:0-2198 GCA_031419915.1 Holophagaceae bacterium | reverse complement strand
GGGCCGCATCCATGGCGGTGTTGCCGCAACCGACGATGATCACGTTCTTTCCAACGGTCACGGGCGTGGTGTGGGTGGGGAATAGGTCCGCGCGCATCAAGTTTATGCGGGTCAGGAATTCATTTGCGGTGTACACGCCCTTGAACTCCTCGCCCGGGATCCCCATCATGCTGGGCAGCCCTGCGCCGGTGCCCATGAACACCGCATCGTTTTCATTGCGCAGCTCGGACAGCGTGATGCTGCGTCCCACCAGGGTGTTCATGACGAACTTGACACCTATGCGGCGCAGCGTTCCCACTTCCTGGTCCACGATGGCATTGGGTAGGCGGAACTCGGGGATACCGTAGAGCAACACACCGCCAGGCTTGTGGAATGCGTCGTAGACCGTGACCTGGTGACCTTTCTTGGCCAGTTCACCCGCCACGGTCAGGCCTGAGGGGCCCGCGCCGATGACGGCGATTTTCTTGCCGGTAGGCGGTTCCACCGGCGGCAATTCATCGGAGCCCAGCATGGAATCCGCGGCAAAGCGCTCCAGGCGCCCGATGGAAACAGGCTTGCCCTTGATGCCCACCACGCACTTGATCTCGCACTGCTTCTCCTGCGGGCACACGCGGCCACAAACGGAACCCAGGCTGGAGGATTTCTTGATGATGCGGGCTGCGTCCTGAGGCGAACCGTTGACGATTTCCTGCAGGAAGGCGGGGATGTCGATGCTGACGGGGCAGCCTTCAATGCAGGTGGGATGCTTGCACATGATGCAGCGGGCGGCTTCCAGCTGGGCCTGCTCCGGGCTAAGGCCTAGGCTCACTTCATCAAAGTTGCACACGCGCATTTCGGGCGGTTGGCAGGCCATTTCCTGGCGCGGGATTTTCATTTTCTGACTGGGCTTGAGGGTTCTGAGATCCAGGTTGCGCCAGTCGAGATCCGTCACGGGCTCGTTCAGCATGGCCTCGTAGTCCACGGCGCTGGTGGCCGGTCGACGGCCGATCTTGCAGTCCTCGGGGTCGCAGACGGTCTGCTCGGCCTCTTTGTACCAGTTCTGCCGATTGCGGAGCATGTCGAAGTCCACTTTGTGGCCGTCGAAATCCGGGCCATCGAAGCAGGCGAATTTCGTCTCGCCACCCACGGAGACACGGCACCCGCCACACATGCCGGTGCCGTCCACCATGAGCGCGTTAAGGCTCACCAGGGTGAAGATCTCCTGAGGTCTGGTGAGCTCGGCCACGGCGCGCATCATGGGCATGGGACCCACGGCCACGACCTCCGCGATGGGCTCACGCTCGATCACCTCCTTCAAGACATCGGTGACCAGACCCTTTCGGCCCAAGGTTCCGTCGTCGGTGGTGATGAACAATTCGGTGCTGACGGCGCCAAGTTCTTCAGAAAGCAGCACGCGTTCTTTGCTGCGGCCACCCAGGATTGTGATGACCCGGCGGCCTTCGGCGTGGAGCTGTGCTGCAGCTGGCAGAATGGCGGCGGAACCATAACCGCCGGCCATCAAAATAATGGTGCCTGCTTCCACCAGTTCGGTGGGCTTGCCCATGGGGCCGGCCACGGCGTAAAGGCGATCGCCTGCGCTGAGGCGGCCCATGGCTTTGGTGGTGGCTCCGACCTCCACCATGATGAAGTGGATGTAACCGCGACGGGCATCGCCACCGGCCAGGGTGAGGGGGATGCGCTCGCTCTCGGGGAAGGGCGCCACCATGAAGAACTGGCCGGGCTTTCGTCCGCGGGCCACCATGGGCGCTTGCACGATGAATGACCATGTCTCGGGAGCTACGAGCTTCTTCTCCAGGATCAGATAACCCTCGGTGGTTTCATCATCGGACCAATACAGCGACTTGCCTTTCAGCAGGGGCAGCATCAGGTGCTCTTCGGCCTCAATGTGGTCGCGGATCAGGTCCACGAGTTTTTGGCCCAGAAGAATGGCATGCTCTCCATTGATTGCATGGCCATCCACGATCTGGACTAGGAGCTGGAGAGTCATGTCCCACATCAAGCGGTGGTCTTCCTGAAGCCTGTCGTACAAGGAATCGGCGCCAATCTCCTCAAGCAGCGGGAAAAGCTCCCGTTCCTCGGCCTCGTTGTGGGGGCGAAGCACCTCGTAGATCCAGCGAGTACCTTCATCCACGGCGGGCCAATCGCGCTTCGCCAAGGCTTCGGCAAAAATAGTCAGACGCCTTTGAGCTTCTTCGTGC
>JANOLT010000228.1:0-3589 GCA_031419915.1 Holophagaceae bacterium | reverse complement strand
GAAATTGGCTTCAGGCATCAGGCTGCAGGCTTCAGGCAAAGAATCGCTTCGCATCGGATTGTGCTGTTGGTGATGCGAACCTGAAGCCTGAAGTCCGAAGCCTGAAGCCAGCGGGGGTCATGCAATCGCAAAATCCGGGTTGAATCATTTTCTACACGATGGAACACGACTTGGTATGAGGCCATGGGCGGTAGGCTGTGGGCTCCAGGCCAAGGGAAAGATCGCGCTAGAGGCGCGCTCCAGATTTCCTACAGCCTACGGCCCAGAGCCCACGGCCTTTTCTTCACACTCCCTGAGCGAGCTTTCCAGCCTTTAATTCCGCTTGGCTGATGACGCCGCGATCCAGCACCAGACTTGTCACCAATTCCACCGGCGTCACATCGAAAGACGGGTTGAAAACGCCCGTCCCTTCCGGTGCCCATTGCAGCTCTCGGTAACCCAGCACTTCTGAGGCGGCTCGCTCTTCGATGGGGATGTCGCTGCCGCGCTCGCAGTGGGTGTCTACCGTTGAGTAAGGCGCCACGGGATGGAAGGGAACGTGGTGAAAATGGGCCTGCACGGCGAGTCCATAGGTGCCCACCTTGTTGGCGAAATCACCGTTCATCGCGATGCGGTCGGCGCCCACCAGCACTCTTGTCACGCGGCCATCACGCATCAGGATGGCAGCCATGCTGTCGGTGATGAGCGTGTGTGGGATGTCGAGCTTTTTCAGCTCCCATGTCGTGAGTCTCGCGCCCTGAAGCAGTGGGCGGGTTTCATCCACGAAGACATGGATGCGCTTGTTTTGCAGATGAGCCTTATGAATCACGCCGAGCGCCGTGCCCACACCCACGGTGGCAAGGCCACCGGTATTGCAATGGGTGAGCAGGGACTCGCCGCCCTTGATGAGCGCGGCGCCATGCTCCGCCATGCGCTCGCAAAGCAGCACGTCCTCCAGGAAAATATGTTCGGCCTCAAGCACCAGATCATCCTTGGAGCCGCCCCGCTCCAATACATGCCGCAGGCGGTCCAGGGCCCACATCAAATTCACCGCCGTGGGTCGCGCCCGGCGCAGCCACAGCGCATCGCTCTCGAGTTGTGTGTGGGAGGCGCCCGTCTCGGCGATGCAAGCCAGGCACAGGGCCGCCGCCACGCCCAGCAGTGGCGCACCGCGCACCTTCAGTTTTTGGATGGCCTCCACCATTGCGCGTGGCTCGGTGACATCCACCCACACTTCGGCGCCTGGCAAAAGGGTTTGATCGAGGATGGCGAGCCGCTTGCCGTCGAAGCGCAGTGCGAGTGAGTTCAAGGCTCTCATAGAATCCTCGGCCCCTGCCTGGCGCGTAGCTCCCGCAGCGCAGTGAGTTCATCCATGGGCAACGTCGAAAGCCCCCCCAGTTCCGTGGCGGATTTCAGGATCTGGCAAACGTGCTCCAGCCTTTCGATGCCGTTGTAGGCGTCCTCGATGGTTTCACCCCAGCAGAGCGCCCCATGACGCGAAAGGATCATCAATCGATGGTGCGGGAGAAACCTTGCCAATGCCTCCCCCATGGCCGCTGTGCCGGGCCTTGCGTAGGGCACGATGGGAATGCGACCTGCCGCGAGAATGACTTCGGGCAGCGATTCGTCGGGCAGAAATTCCAGGTCCGGCCGCGCAAGACTCCATGCGATGGCCGTGGGCGGATGAGCGTGAACCACGCACATTGCTTCGGGGCAGGCGCGGTACACGGCCAGATGCATGAGCCGTTCGCTGCTGGGTTTGCCCTTGATCACGATGCCGCTCAACTGCATGAAGGCCATATCCTCCACCCGTAGCTTCGCCTTGTTGACGCCCGTCGGCGTGATGGCGATGCGGTTGAAGGGGAGGCGGTAGGAGATGTTGCCATCCGCGGCCGCCAGCAGATTGCGCTCGTGAAGGCGGCGACAAGCCTCCAGGATGGATTTCAGGATTCCGGGTTCATCCATGTCTTCAGGATGACGGATTCAGGGCCAACTTGGGAGTAGAGGCTTGAGACTCGGAACATCGGCCTGAAACGATCCGCCACCATCCACCCACATCAAAGCTCCACCGCCAGCTTGTACAGATCCGATGCGCTGACGTTCAAGTGCCGCGCCAGGGGCTTTACCGCTTCACGCAGCGTCATGCCACCTTCACGTGCCGCGTCGAGGTAGCGAACGGCCCATTCGGGCAACTCCGTGCCATCGAATCCGCTTTGCAATTCCGTCACCGTGCGTTTGGCGTCGGCGCCCGCGATGACCAGCACCATTTCACCGCGGCTTTCGTTGCCCAATTGCTCGATCACCTGCGCGGGTGTGCCGCGATACCAGCTCTCGTGCAATTTCGTGAGTTCACGGCCCAGGGCGATCTCCCGCTCCGGCAGCAGCTCCGCCATCTCCGAAAGGGTTTCGTGGATGCGGTGGGGCGTCTCGAAAACGACGACGGTTTCTTCGCGGCTTCCTATTTTTTTTATCATAGTTCGGCGGGGCTCGCTGCGGTTGGGCAGGTAGCCCCAAAAGCTGAAGGCGTGACTGGGCAAGCCGCTGGCCACCACCGCCAGCGTCACCGCCGAAGCTCCCGGCAGCACCGTCACTTTGATTTCATTTTCTCTCGCGATGCGCGCGATCTCGAAGCCCGGATCGTTGATGCCCGGCATCCCCGCGTCCGAGCAATAGGCCACGGTCTGGCCGTTGATCAACGCCGACGTCACGCGATCGAAGGCATCCTGGGATGCGTGATCGTCGAAGCGCTGCAAAGGCTTATCAATGCCGAGATGGGCCAACAGCCCCCCCGTGCGCCGCGTGTCCTCGCAGGCCACCAGGTCGCAGCCCTCCAGCGCCTGCACCGCCCGATGCGTGAGATCGCCGAGATTGCCCAAGGGCGTGGGGACGAGGATGAGGTGGCCGGGCATGGGATCATTCTGGCAGTGTGGTGACCAACCCATCGGCTCAGGTCAATCGAGAAAGTTGCTGATCGGACCTAATGAGACGACTGTAAGCAACGCCGGTGTGATACCAGTGCAGCAGGAAGGCTTCGTAAAAGGCGCGGGCCCACCATCCAGGGCTCCCGCGCAGAGGCGGGCAGGCGGTGGCCGGCGAGCAGCGTGGATCCAGGCCCAATCCTTTGGCCAGGGCCCCCGCACGAGCAAGATGAAGCGGATCGGAAACCAGAATCAAGGTGCTCCAGTCTTCCGCTCGCAAGGTCTCGCGCAGGTTGAAAAGATTTTCCAGCGTGTGCTGGCTGCGGTCCTCCACCAGGATCTTTTCTGGCTGGATGCCTTGCTTGAGCAACCGTTCCCGTCCAACCTCCGCCTCGCTGATGCTCGCCTTTCCCGTAAGCCCTCCGGCAATCACGATTCGAGGGGCCAGGCCTTCACGCAGGAGTAGCGCCGCGTGATCCAGCCGAGCTTCGAAAACCTGGGTGGGGCGGTCATTCTGCAGCTTTCTTCCAAGCACCAGGATCACATCCGAGGGCGCAAAGTCATTCCCATCCGCGGCTCTGAGCACTTGACGAAGGCGCCAAAATACGGGTGCGCCCAGCAGCAGCCCGCCGCCGAGCAGCGCCAGCCCGAAGGTAATGAATCCCCCTGGTCCGAGCATCAGCCAGAAACTG
>JANOLT010000227.1:0-5772 GCA_031419915.1 Holophagaceae bacterium | reverse complement strand
GAAATTGGCTTCAGTCATCAGGCTGCAGGCTTCAGGCAAAGAATCGCATCGCATTGGATTGTGCTGTTGGTGATGCGAACCTGAAGCCTGTAGCCCGAAGCCTGAAGCCAGCGGGGGTCATGCAATCGCAAAATCAGGGTTAAATCCGTGTGAATCCGTGTTCATCCGTGGCTGAGATTGGTTTTGTATGTTTTTTTTGATTTTCCATTCATCCCCGTAATCCCCGTGTATCCCCGGTTGAAAAGCTGTTTGAGCCACGGATTCGCACGGATGAAAAGCAAAGATGGCTGATGCGCCCGTGCTCGCCAGGTGAAAGTTTCCGATACCTCACCACTCTCAACCCTCAACTCTGAACCTTCAACTCACGCCCCCACCATGCCTTTCGGCAGCTCCACGCTGAAGCGGCTGCCTTTGGGCAGGGGCTCGAAAAAGGCTTCGCCGCCATGATCCGTGGCGATCTTTCGCACGATGGCGAGACCCAGCCCAGAGCCGCGTTCCTTGGTTGAAAAGCTGGGTTCGAAAAGCCGTTCGCGATCGGATTCCAGCACACCGGTTCCATCGTCCTCGACTTGAATGCACACGGTTCCATTTTGTTCCTTGAGATGAACCCGGATGCTGCCCGCGCCAACCACCGCAGCCACGGCATTGTCCACCAGATTGATGATGGCTCGCTTCACCATGTCCCCATCCCAACGCACGGGAACCGCGTGATCCGGCAGTTCCCATGCCCAGTTGATATTGGGATGGGTGGGGCCGTAGAGCGTGGCGGTCTGGCGCAGCAGATCACAGGCATCCACATCGCTTGGCTGGGGTGCGGGCAGTCGCGCGAAACGGCTGAAGGCATCCACCAATCTTGCGAGACTCGCGACTTCCGTCAGGATGGTTTCCGCTCCCTGTTTCACCACCTCCGAATCCAGCCGGTTCTCCTTCACGCGGCGCAGCAGTCGCTGGGCGGTGAGCTTGATGGGGGTGAGGGGATTCTTCACTTCATGGGCCATGCGGCGGGCCACTTCCTGCCAGGCGGCCCGCTTTTCGGCCTTGGCCAGCAGTGATAGATCTTCCAGCACTGCCAAGGCCCCACCGCCTTCCAGGGGCGCCAGGATGGCCCGCACCAGGCGGCCTTCGCCTTCGCCCCCGAGGCGCATTTCTTCCTGATGAGCCCGCCCTGATTCTCTCGCCTGCCGTAGCAAGTGCGGGAGGTGACCGAAGCGTGATTGCATGGCCCATTCCGCCCAGGAATCGCGATTGGGATCGAAGGCCTCCAGACCCAGCCAGCGCCGGGCTGCCGGATTCACGAGCCTCAGCTGGCCCGCTTCATCCCAGCTGAGAACGCCCACCGGCAAGGCTTCCAGCAACTGTCCGAGGTAGGCCCGCTGCTGATCCAGCCGCGCGCTTTGGGCTTCGATGGCGCCGCGATTGGATTTCAAATCTGAAGTCATGCGGTTGAAGGTCTGGGCCAGAAAGGCCAGTTCATCTTCGCCTTCCTCGTTGAGCTGGACTTCCAGATCGCCAGTGCCCACGGCTTTGGCGGCTTTCGCCAGGGATCGGATGGGTTCCGACAAGGTGCGTGCGATGGTCAGACCCGTCCACACCGCGGCGAACAATGTGAGCAACGTCAGGAAAAGGAACGTGCTTTGGGGCAACGTTTCCAACACGCCGCGATTCTTGCTCACCTGAAAGGATTCCGCCGACCGTTTCTCCAATCGCAGCAGGCCGTCAGACACATGGCGCGGCACGAAGATCCCTACCACCAGTTGATCATTTGGCTGCCCATCGGCCCGGTTGGCCGCCTTCAACATCCACCTGCCATCCCCGGATTCCACGGACATGGAACCGCTCGTCGAAGATGGGATCAGCGGGGCCTTGAGATCCTTCTGAAGCGACGATCGATTCCCAGCGATGATCAGATCCATGCCTTCCGACGATCGCAGGCGATCCAGATCACTGAGATCCGCGGTGAGCAAATGCGAAACCGTGGTGCTCAAGCTTGCCTGTACCTGCGCTTGAAAGGCCTTGGCCGTGGCTTGGCCGTCCTCCACGATCTCCTTCGTTTCGGGAAGAAACCAGCGGTCCAGGTTCTTGCTGATGGCGCTTTGCCCTACCAAAAAAAGGATCAGGCTCGGTATGAGCGTCACACCAAAAAACGCCAGCACCAGTCGCGTGCGCAGCCGCGCGCCCAAGATTCCCCGGCGGCGTTCGAAATAGAGTTTGGCCAAGGATCGCGCCACGATGAAAAGCAGAATGCCGATGGCCAGCACGTTCAATAGGCCTAACGACAGCAGGCCCCATCGCGAGGGTGCGTCAATGGCGTCGCTCACACGATCGCTCAGCAGCTTGTAGGCCTTGAAGATCATCCAGACCAGCACCGCGAGCCCCGCCGCGGCATAAAGCCGGGTCAGTTCGTGATCCCGCTGGATCTTCATGATCCGGCCCTCATTTGCATTAGTCGTGATCCTTCCTGATTCAAAAGCATGCTGCCAGCCTACTGCACTTGCTTGCGGTACAGGGCTGCGTCTTCTCCGTTTTTGTAGTAGGCCTTTCGCAGGCCGTCCTGCTTCCAGCCTGAGGCTTCGTAGAGATCGCGGGCCGCTGCGTTGGACACGCGCACTTCCAGCAACAACGTGGTGATGCCCATGCGGCTCAACTCAAGCTCGCAGGCGCCCAGCAAGGCCCGCCCCAGACCGTGCCCACGATGGCTGGAATCCACGGCGATGCGAAGCAGTTCCGCTTCTCCCGCCACGGCGTTGAGTGACCAGATGGCGAAGGCCTTGTTTTGAAAACCCCAAGCCTGCTGGTGGTCCGCGAGATTGCCCCAGGGCTCGCCAAAACAATTCCGGTCCAGTTCTTCCATCCAGGTGGGCGCGCCGGAGCCAGGCCCCAGGTGAAAAAGCTCGTTCATCCCGCTCAACGCGCAATACCTTTGCGAAGCGCGTCGTCCAGGTGCGCCGAGGCCGCGGGGAAATTCACTTCCGCATCGGTCTCGCGAAGGTAAAAGGGCTGGATCGGATTTTCTGGCGTGAGTCGGGGCAGTTCGCGGCAGAGCGAGACAAGCCCTTCTAGCATCGAATTGCCTTCGTCCTTCAGTTGCAGGGAGGGCCGAGCGTACTCGACGAGTTTCGATAGCAGGTTCGAAGGAGCCCACCATGCCTCGGTTCCAATGATGTCGCGAAGTGCCGTCAGGGGTATTTTTTGGGCCTCGTTCGTCGCTTCAACCCCATCCCATCTTTGAATGAACACTTCGTTCCGCTGGCCATCCAGCAGCACCCAAAATATCCCGGTGATACCGGCCTGGTTCAGGGCACGGGCACGCAGCAGGAAGGATGAAAACCCCCAGGTGGGAAGGCCCGTCAGCGCCAGTCCCTCCGCCGTGGCCACGCCGACGCGGATGCTCGTGAAACCGCCGGGGCCCGCGCAGCAGCAGACGCCCTTCAGATCAGCCACCGACACCGATGTACCAGCTTCCTGCATCAGAGCGTTCAGGGAAGGCAACAGCGAAACGCTGTGGCTACGCCCCACGCCCACCACCACCCGTTTGGTCCAGGCGCGCTCCCCGTCCACCAGCGCCAGGTGGAGGATTTCAGTGGCAGTGTCGAGGCCAAGGATCATTGGAGGGCTTTGGGCTGTGGGCTGTGGGCGGTAGGGCGCATCAGCCATCGTATCGGCTCGGATGAATTGAACCCGGATTTTGCGATTGTTTGATTCCATTGGCTTCAGGCTTCAGGCTTCGGACTTCAGGCTTCAGGTCCGCATCACCTACAGCACAAACCGATGCGAAGTGATTCGCGTCCTGAAGCCTGTAGCCTGAAGCCAGTTTCATCCCGACCAAATGCAGAATCCGGGTTGAACGGAAAAGGCGGCCTGGAGGCCGCCTTTTCAGTGGGTGAAGAAAATATTAAGCGGCGGTGCGCTTGGTGGAGCTGTTGAGTCCCCGGGGGGCCTTCGCGACCTTGCCGGCCTGAAGGCAGGCGGTGCAGACGCGAAGCTGCTTGGCAACACCGTTGACCAAGGCACGGGCGTTCTGCAGGTTTGGATTCCACCGGCGCTTGGTGATGTTGTTGGAATGGGAAACGTTGTTCCCGAATTGGGGCTTCTTGCCGCAAATCTCGCACTGACGGGACATGGGAACCTCGATAGGACAGGACGAATCTTGATATGACAAAGCACGAAGCGTTGCGCAACAGAAGGAGTAGTCTACCAACTTCCCCTTTCTTTTCAAGGAAGAATCTCGCTTTGAGTCTCTTGGATCCAGCCCGACTTGCGCTTGCTTTCACCGTGCTGCCTTGGCTGGAGCGGGATAAGGCGCAGCTTTGGGAGAGCTTCCAGAATGGTGAACCGGTCAAACTTAACGACGAAGCGGCTTCGCAACTGGAGGCCTTGGACCTTTCCCGCTTTCGGAGCGAAGCCAACGCCAAAAAAGCCCGCCTGGTGCTGCCGGGAGATGAAGGCTCCGACGCCTTCTTCGAGCCTTTGCCCTATGCCGTGGCGCTGTGGGTGCGTGGGACCTTGCCACCGCTGGGGCTTCGCATCGCCGTGGTTGGCACCCGCACGCCCAGCCTCGTGGGCCGCGAGCGGGCTCGGAACTGGAGCCGCCAGCTCACGGAAAGTGGCGTGAACGTGCTTTCCGGCCTGGCGCGGGGCATTGATGGCGCTGCCCATTCGGGCGCGCTTGAAGCCGGTCCCACTTGGGGAATCATGGGCTCGGGGCTGGACCACCCCTATCCAAAAGAGCACACGAATCTCATGGATCGCATCGTGGATTCCGGTGGCGGGCTGATCACGCCCTTCCCGCCGGACGCCCTGCCGCAGAAGTGGCATTTCCCCAGGCGGAATCTCCTGCTCGCGGCCTGGAGCAGGGGCGTGCTGGTGATCGAAGCCAAGCTCAGAAGCGGCTCGCTGGTCACGGCCAAGCTGGCATTGGATCTCGGCAAAGAGCTATGGGTGGTGCCGGGAAGCCCGGAAGACCCGCTCTGTGAAGGGCCGAATTCCCTATTGAGGGAGGGCGCCGCGCGCATTTGCCGTTCACCCGCCGATCTATTGGAGGACCTGGCGGAATTGCATTGAACCCGGATCCTGCATTTGGACCTAATGAAACTGGCTTCAGGTATCAGACTTCAGGCTTCAGGCTTCGGGCTTCAGACTTCAGGCTACATTGCCGCAGATGTTCCACTTTTTTGGCGTATCGATAGATGCAAACGTAACCAACAACGAAGCCTGAAGTCTGAAGCCAAAGGAATCGCCCATTGCAAAATCCGGGTTGAAAAAATTATTCCCCCTACGGGGGAAAGAAATTCAAATCCCATGCTTGGGCTTGACAAGCCTCCAGTCCTTTGTTCCATCATCCAAACCTTGCAGCTCATCTCTGGAGTCCCCCTTGACCAAGCTCGTCATCGTCGAAAGCCCCTCAAAGGCCAAGACCATCGCCAAGTACCTGGGTAAGGGCTACACGGTGAAGGCCTCGGTGGGCCATATCCGCGACCTGCCCAAGAAGCTCGGCGTGGACATCGAAAACGGATTTCAGGAGGAATACGAGATCAGCCCCGCCAAGGCCAAGGTGGTGGCGGAGCTGCGGGCCGCGGCCAAGGGTGCCACCGAACTGATTCTCGCAACTGACCCTGATCGAGAAGGGGAAGCCATCTCCTGGCATCTGCTGGAGGCCATCAAGCCCCCGAAATCCCTGCCAGTGTCGCGGGTGCTGTTCAACGAGATCACGCCCGCCGGCATTCAAAAGGCCATGGCCAATCCCACGGTCATCAACAAGAAGCTGGTGGACGC
>JANOLT010000226.1:0-1755 GCA_031419915.1 Holophagaceae bacterium | reverse complement strand
CTGCCCTGGCTGGGCAGTGCCTGCCAAGAACGCGGCGTGCATCTGGTGGTGGATGGCATTCAGGGAGTTGGCACGCACAAGCCTGATCTCACCGGCGTCAGCGCCTTCGCCACGGGCGGTCACAAGGGGCTACTGGCTCCGCAGGGATTGGGTTTTCTGTGGACCGATGCAAAGTTCCGGGCACTTCTGGCCCCCGCAGGCACTTGGTTGTCGGTGGAAGACGGCACCAACTTCGCCCGACCTTCCACGGATTTCAATCGCGGCTGGCTGGCGGATGGCCGTCGCCTGGAACCAGGCAGTCCTTCCTTGTTGGGGTGCGTGGCGCTGAATGCCTCGATGGCCTGTCTCAATGGTGCAGGCGAAGGCGCCATCGAAGCCCATGTTCATGGCCTGCAAGAGACGCTGCTGAACGCCCTCTCCAAAGATTCCACATGGGGCGATGAAGCCGCACGGCTGCAAGGTTTGTGGGAAGAGGATCGCCTAGGGCCGGTGCTGTCGTTCCATCATCAAGGCCGCGGGCAGGAATTCCTGAATGGCCTGCTTCAAAAGGGATTCAACCAAGGCATCTACGCTTCCGTGCGTGAAGGCTACCTGCGCGTGGCTTTCCATGGCATGCATACCCAAGCCGACCTGGATCGTGTACTCGCGTGGCTGTTGGGCTAAATCCGCGCTTTCGCTGGCTATCCCTTTCGGGAGCAGGTGCTGAAGCCGATCAGCGTGTAAAGCGGGCAAGAGCCCACCAGCCCCGTGAAAATTGGAATGATTCCCAGATACCCGAAGGGCGTCTTGGGTCCGACAAATGCCAGGGACAAAATAAACAGGCCAAAGACCACGCGAATGATGCGCTCGACCAGGTGTTCATTGGTGGGCAGGATGTTGCTCAACATGGGATTCTCCTCGCAAAGCAGTTTACTTTTCCAACACCTTCCGCGCCACGTTCATCAACTGGGTGACGAAGGCTTCGCTGGGTTCCAGGAACTCGGCGCCAATCATCAGGTAGCCGGGCCTTGTGGATTGTCCCCGAAGGGACGAGAAGGCGATGCAGGCCCTCGCTGGCGGTGCGGGAAGGCTCTCGTCCTCCCACCGGAAATACTCTAAGGAGTGCCCTGGCTCGAAGAGGAAATGCTGGGCGTAGATCTCCTCTACCCAGGCCCCGAATCCCCCGGCACCTATGGTGATGATTTCCACGCCTTCCACCCACATGCCTTGGGCCATGAACCGAGCCCTAAGTGGGCCCGGCAGATTCAGGCGATCAAAACGCCGGGGGTCTTGGGCATCGGACATTTGGGGACCAAAGAGTCTGGCCTAGCCTACCCGCCTCCACTGGAAACTCCAGGCCAATTCGCTAAGCATTGCGGATACAGGTTGCAACCCGACATCCGATACTGTGGTTCGGAGTCGAAGGATAGTGGGGAGCCATTCATGGTCAGACTGAGGCTGCTAAATTTTTTTATCTACTGCGATAAATATTTTGACACCTGTCTCGGGGGTCCTAGAATAGAGGCTCCAGCTCTCCGAACGCAGTGAGGAGGAGGGCGCACTGCGCCCGATAGCTGGAGGGTCCCAAGCCGTGGATGAGAGCCAACCGATTTCCACCCACGAAAATGCTCATTTTTTCTCGGGAGCCGGAGCCATGGAATTCGAGCTCAACGGCCACTCCAAAACCTACGACGCCAATCCGGACCTGAACCTCCTGACCTACCTGCGGGAGGTCGAAGGCATCATCAGCCCCAAGGACGGGTGCTCCGGCGAGGG
>JANOLT010000225.1:0-3014 GCA_031419915.1 Holophagaceae bacterium | reverse complement strand
GCGCAGTGTGGCGTCGCGCAGGCCGTCGCCGCCGTGGCTCAGGCAGTAGGTGAGCGCCCGCACCAGCATCCCGAAATTGCCGAAGTAGGTGTGGACTTTGCCGATGCTTTGAGGGCGCTCCCAATCCCAGCGGTAGGTGTGGTGGGGCACTTCGCCCTCGCCCACTTTCACGGTGTCGCGCACGACCACGGGCTTGGGCAGGAAGGGCTCCAGAGCCGCGGTGCAGAGCATCGGCAAGGTCCACACCTACTTCGGCAATTTCGGGATGCTGGTGCGGGCGCTCACCTACTGCCTGAGCCACGGCGGCGACGGCCTGCGCGACGCCACGCTGCGTGCGATTTTGAACGCCAACTACATCCGCAAAGAACTGGAGGGCGTGTACAACCTGCCCATCAAGACGGCCTCCATGCACGAGGTTGTTTTCAACGATGCCTTCCAGACGAAGCATGATGTCCACACCTTGGACATCGCCAAGCGGCTAATTGATTACGGCTTCCACCCGCCCACCATCTACTTCCCCATGGTGGTGAGTGGCGCCCTCATGATCGAGCCCACCGAGAGCGAATCCAAGGAAGAACTCGATGCCTTCATCCACGCCATGAAGATGATCGCCAAGGAGTCCGAAGAAAATCCCGATCTGCTGCACCAGGCGCCGGTCACCGCGCCCTTGCGGAGAATGGATGAAACCACAGCCGCAAGGAAGCCCGTGCTGCGCTGGACCAAGGCGACCGCATAAAATAAACACCTGCGGCCCAGCCTCAAAGCACGGGGATCAGATGGATGGCTGTGGCCTTCACCATGGCCAGGACTGTGTCGCCTTCCTTCAGGCCCAGGTCTTCGCAGGCCCAGGCGGTGACGAGTGCTTCGAGGCGGAACCCGCAGTCCAGGTGCAGCCGCACCAGGGGGCCCTGGGGTTCCAGGCCCATGATCTTCGCGGAGAGTTGGTTGCGCGCTGATGATTCGCCGTGAACTTCCCGCTCCACCGCCACGCCTTCGCCGCGGATGCAGGCGTGAACCCATTCCCCAAGGCCGCCGGGATCGGGTGCCAGCAGTTCCACTGAACCCGCCATCACCCGCGCCAGACCATTCTCACGGCCCATAACCCGCGCTCGCACCACGGTACCGACGCCGAGAGCCTCGGCCAACGCTGGTGTTCGGGGCTGCGTGAAGACTTCCGCCGGAGGTCCGTCCTGTTGGATCTCGCCATTCAGCATGAACAGGAGGCGATCCCCCAACATCAAGGCCTCGTCGCGATCGTGGGTCACCAGCAGGGCGGGAATGCCCATCTCCCGAAGGATCTGCCGCAGCTCGCGGCGCAAGGATTCCTGCGCGGGCCGGTCCAGCGCCGATAGGGGTTCGTCCATCAAAACCAGCTGGGGTCGCCGGATGAGGGCCCGGCCGAGCGCCACCCGCTGCTGCTGCCCGCCGGAAAGCTCGCCAGGTCGTCGGCGCTCCAGTCCCCCGAGGCCCACCCGCTCCACCATCTCCTTCACGCGGAGGTGCCGTTCATCCCGCGAAAGCCCCACCAAGGGATAGGCCAGATTGCCCGCCACACTGAGATTTGGAAACAAGGCGTAGTCCTGGAAAACGAAGCCCAGGGATCTTTGTTGGGGCGGCACATGAGACAACCTCGTGGCATCGCACCAGGTCATCCCGTCAAAACGGATGAACCCCGCATCGGGCCGTTCCAGGCCCGCAAGGCAGCGAAGGACCGTGCTTTTGCCGGAACCCGAAGGCCCGAACAGCACCGTGATGCTGGGCTCCTCGGTGGACAGCGCGAAAGCCGCCTTGATCACCGGGCCGTTCGCAAAGCGGCGCTCGAAGGCGCAATCCAGCACGCGGCTCATGGAAAGAGCCTGACTTTTCGCAGGCTGTAGGTAAGCACCAGCACTAGAAACGAGATGCCGAGCAGCAGGCCCGAGGTGCGCATGGCCGCACTGTAATCCAGGGATTGCACCTGGTCATAAATAGCGACGGAAATCGTCCGCGTGGAGCCCGGAATGTTGCCGCCCACCATCAACACCACGCCGAATTCACCGAGCGTATGCGCGAAGCTGAGCACCAGGCCCGTCAGCACACCCGCCCAGGACAGCGGCAGCACCAGGCGGAAAAAAGTCTTCAGCCGGCCCGCGCCGGAGCAGGCGGACGCTTCCAGAATGCGCGGGTCCACCGACGCGAAGGCCGTGCTGAAAGGCTGCACCGCGAAGGGCAGGCTGTAGAGCACCGAAGCCACGAGTAGGCCCGTGAAGGTGAAGGGCAGGCGATGCCCGAAGATCCGTTCGCACAGCGCGCCCAATGGACTGGAGGGCCCCAGCGCGATGAGCACATAGAAACCCAGCACCGTCGGAGGCAGCACCAGTGGTAGGGCCACGATGGCTTCGACAATCGGTTTCCAGCGCCGCTGGGAGAAGGCCAGCCAGTAGGCCATGGGCATCCCGATGACCACCAGCACCAGCGTGGTGGCAAGGGACAGCTTCACGCTGAGTGCCAGCGCTTGCCAATCCATCAGGGAACCTGCCTTCCGAAGCCGTGCTTCTTCAGGATCGCTGTGCCCTCGGGGCTCATCAGGAAATCCCTGAAGGCTCGCGCGAGCACGGGGTCCTCTGCCCAGGACAGGATCACGCCGCCCTGCTCGATGATGGGATGGTCTTCAGAAGGAACCAGCCACCAGCGGCCCTGGTCCTTCATGGGCCCCGCCATCACTAGCGAGAGGGCGATGAAACCGATGTCCGCGGCTCCCGAATGGACGAATTGCGCGGTTTGCGAAATGTTTTCACCCAGCACCAGCTTGCTCTTGAGTCCATCCAGCAGACCGGCCTTTTTCAGCGCCGCTTCCGCCGCGCGGCCATAGGGCGCGTGCATGGGATTGGCCATGGCGATCTTCTTCACAGACGGTTGCCGCAGGGCTGCGAGGCCAAGCTTCTCCACGGCGATGGGTGAGGCCTTGGGCACCCAAAGCAGGATGCGGCCAATGCCATATACGAAGAGCGAATCCTTCACGCCCAGGCCCCGCA
>JANOLT010000224.1:0-2010 GCA_031419915.1 Holophagaceae bacterium | reverse complement strand
GCCCTATCTTGCCCCTGGTTGCAAATTTCTGTAATCTGGTTTGCGGTCACGTAAGCGACCGGGTCAAGAAAAATTACCGGGCGCTCCGTTAGGCCTCTCTGCATTGTTGAATTCATGGGGATTATTTTTTTGCTTGCTGTTTTCCTTTTTGATTATATGATTACCTTGAAAGGTGATCAATGACTCCCACCCCGCACCCCTCATGCACCACTAGCCTGGAAGGCGCCAAGGGCAGTCTGCTCGAACACGCAGGCGGACTCTTCAAGGCTTTGGGAGACCCTTCCCGCCTTCGGCTTTTGCAGGTGCTGCTCGCCGCCCAAGGCCCCCTGGTCCAGCACGAATTGGCGCAGCGGGCTGGCCTCCAGGTATCCAATGCATCCAAACATCTGACCCTTCTCGTCAGGGAAGGCTTAGTGCGGCGCAATCCCGAAGGCACCCAAGCCCATTTCGAGGTCGTGGAGCCCGTGGTCGCCGAAGTCTGTGGTCTGGTGTGTGGACACGTGAGCCATCGCATCCAGGAAAGCTTCAAGTCGCTAGGTTGAATTTTTTTCGATGGAGTATTCCT
Source organism: Holophagaceae bacterium (assembly GCA_031419915.1). GTDB lineage: Bacteria > Acidobacteriota > Holophagae > Holophagales > Holophagaceae > JANXPB01. The sequence continues at coordinate 1,445 of JANOLT010000224.1, read as the reverse complement.
TAATGAGCAAACGATTGATTTCATTTTTTCTTGTGATCCCAGCTATGACCATGCCTCTGCCAGCGCAAGTGGCCCCCGAATCACTAACGCTTGAAGCCGCCATCCGCCGCGCCTGGACCCAACAATCCGGACTTCAGGCGGGTGAAGCCATGGTGGACCGCGCCAGGGCCGAGGCTGACGCCATGCAGGATCTGAACCTGCCGACCGTCACCCTGTCGGCGGGCCTCATGCGCACGGACCAGCCAATGATGGCCTTCGGCATGAAGCTCAATCAGGCCCGCATCACGCAGATGGATTTCAATCCGGCGAGTTTGAACAAGCCCGACGCCATCACTGGCGTTGGTGGTGGCCTGACGTTGAGCCAGCCACTTTATACCGGCGGACGGCTCACCGCGGCCCGCAAGGCCGGTGGCGCCATGGCTGATGCCGAAGTCGCCGCCCAGTCCCATCGGCGGCAACAGGTGGCGCTGGCTGTGGTGCAGGCCTACTTTGGCGCCCAAGTGGCGGAGCAGGGGCAGGTCTACGCCGAGGACAGTCTTAGGCAGGCCAAGGAAGTCGAGCGCTTTGTACAGGCTCGCGTGGACCAGGGCCTGATGCTGAAGGCAGAGGGTCTGCGCATCCGCGCCTATCGCGCTCAAGGAGAAGCCGGTGTCGTGGAAGCGCGCCAGCGCGTGGCCTCTGCTCGCTCTGGCCTGGCGCTGCTCACGGGCACGGAAGTCGCGCCCCTCACCTTGATCACATCCTTGAAGGCGGAATCCAATCCATCACCATCAGACATTTCGGGAACCCGCGGTGATTTGCAGGCCGCCAAGTTCCAGTGGCAGGCCGCGCAGCAGGGCGCCAAAGCCGCGCAGGGGAGCCAGCTTCCAGAAGTGGGCCTGAACCTGGGTCTGGGCACCATGCACAATACCTGGAGCAGCGGAGGCAATTGGAGCGAGGTCAGCCTTGGCATCAAGTGGAATATCTTTTCCGGACCGGATCGCCGCCGCGTATCCTCCGCGAAAGCCATGGAGCGTGCGGCTTCCTACAACTTGCGTTGGCAGGAACAGGTGGCCGGGCGCGAAGTCGCTGAAGCACGCCGTGGCATGGAAAGCGCATCGGCCCGCATCCAAATGGCGCAAGAAGCGGTTGAAGCATCGGAATCCGTGCGTACGCTGCGCCAGGCCCGCCATCGCGAAGGCCTGCTGCCCCTTACCGAAGTGCTGGATGCCGAAGCTGGCCTTTCTGGTGCCCGCACCTTGCTTCTCAACAGCGAATACGAATTGCGCGTAAGCCGCGCCCAACTGAGCCTCGCCCTGGGCCAGCCCATCGAAGGAGTCAAATAATGAGCCGTCTGCGCCGTAGCACCCAAATAACCTGGTCATCAGACATGTCGTCCGGCATAAGGGAGCGTGGGGAAAAAAGGAGAAAAAAAAAGGCGAATTTTGGGCGCGACCAAAAAAACC
>JANOLT010000223.1:0-3966 GCA_031419915.1 Holophagaceae bacterium | reverse complement strand
GGAGGATAAGTTCAAGTTCGCGGACGAAGCGAAGAAGACGAACTTCGAAGACTACTGCGCCTTCCTGGATACCTACACGCCGGAGAAGGTGCAGGAGCTTTCGGGAATCACGCCAAAGGAGCTGAATGAGCTGACGGATGTCTTCGCGGATCCGAAGCTCAAGGTGATGAGCGTGTGGTGCATGGGCGTGAACCAGCACACCCGCGGCACCTGGATGAACAACCTGATCTACAACCTCCACCTGATGACGGGGAAAATCTGCCAGCCCGGCAGCACGGCGTACTCCCTCACCGGCCAGTCCAGCGCTTGTGGCACCGTGCGCGAGGTGGGCGCCCTCTGCCACCGCCTGCCCGCAGACATGGTGGTGATGAATGCGGAGCACCGCGCCCTGGCTGCGAAGATCTGGAAAGTTCCCGTCGAGAAGCTGAACCCCAAGCCTGGGTTCCACGCGGTGGAGATGTTCCGCGCCCTGGATCGCGGCGATCTCAAATGCCTGTGGATCCAGGTGACGAATCCCTTCGTGAGCTTGCCCAACGTGGACCGCTACCGGAAGGGCGCTCGAAAGGGCGACGGGCGCTTCATCGTGGTGTCCGATGTGTATCCCACCGAGACAACGGCCTTCGCGGACGTGGTGCTGCCCAGCGCCATGTGGACCGAGCGCGAAGGCCTCTTTGGCAATTCCGACCGGCGCACCCAGCAGTGGGACCAGCAGGCCGCACCGCCCAAGGGCTGCCTTCCAGACGATTGGCAGATGATCGAGGTGGCCCGGCGCATGGGCTACGGCGAGCTCTTCCCCAAGACCCGCGAAGGGTACGTGAAGACGCTCTATGAGGAATACCGCCAATTCACGCTGGGCACGGGCAAGGACGTGGCCGCTTACGAGGATCTGCGCCAGCACCGCGGCCTGCGCTGGCCGGTGGTGGACGGCAAGGAGACGGCCCGCCGCTACATCGAAGGCGAGGATCCCTACGTGAAGCCGGGCGAAGGGATCAAGTTCTACAAGAACAAGGCCGACGGGGGCCGTGCGGTGGTATGGCTCCGCCCCTATGAACCGCCGCCCGAACAGCCGGATGCCGAGTACCCGATGTGGTTCACCACGGGGCGTATGTTGGAGCACTGGCACACGGGCACCATGACTCGCCGCGTTCCCCAGCTCCACCGCGCCGTGGCGGAAGGCTTCTGCGAGCTGAACCCAGAGGACGCCAGGGCCCTCGGCATCGCCGATGGCCAGAAGGTGCGCGTGGTTTCCAGGCGGGGCAAGGTCGAACTGCCCTGCTTTTTCGCGGCCCGGGGCAAGGTGCCCAAGGGCACGGTGTACGCGTCCTTCTTCGACGAATCCAAGCTCATCAACGCCATCACCTTGGACAGCTATTGTCCGATCTCGGCGCAGCCCGACTACAAGAAATGTTCCTGCCGCGTGGAGAAGCTCTGATGCGCCGCGCGATTCCCTTCCTGGCGGCGCTTCTTTTCCTGCCGCTCTCGGCGGCGGGGAAGCCCGTGAAGGCACTGCCTCGCCAACTCCACGTCTTTGCCCCGCCCGTGATTCCCCACGAAGCCCAGGAGGGCGCCGCCTGCACGGACTGCCATCGCACAGAACGTACCGACGGTGTGCCGGGCATTCCGCACCGGGTCCAAGGTGACTGCCGGGGCTGCCATATCTACCAGGCCTCTAATGCGCCCTGGCGGGAGAGCCGCTACCGTGCGGAAAAGGCGCCCACGGTCCGCAAGGCCAGGGCCTTCCCCGGCGCGCCGCCGCCCGTGGCGCACCCGGTGTTCATGCGCGAAAACTGCCTCGCCTGCCACGGGAAGGAACCCCGCCCCGGTGCGCCGAAGAATCCCCATCCCCAGCGTCCGGCCTGCCTTTCTTGCCACCTTGCTTCGGAGCCGCTGAAGTAGGGTTCCGGACCTTGATGTTGCTCAAGACCTTGCCATGCTGCGCGAGCTGGGCCTGGCGGACGACGATGGCCGGGTCAATCCCAATGGCGGCGCCATCTCACTAGTGTAGGTCGCCAGAAATACGTGTAGCATCCAAAGCCTTCCGCGCTCGGGCGACCTTGGCGAGGATATCGTTTGCGGAAGCGGTCCAAATGAAAGGATTCGGTGATGCATTGTGATTGGCGATGTAAGTCCGGATGGCCGCTTCGAGTTCAGGAACAGACGTCAGTATCCATACGTCTTGGCGGGAACCGCGCTCACGTTCCGCATCCTGCCATCCTGGAACCATGCGCGACACTGACTTCGACCTCGATTCGGCCTTCAGCCCGGACGCATTTCAGGACCTGGGGCATCGCGTGGTGGATCTTCTGGCGCAGCACATGGCCGCCGCCACCCGGCGCGAAGGTCCCGTGCTGCCTTCCATCACGCCAGCTCAGTCCCTGGAACGCTGGCCCGCGGACTTCCCCGCCCGAGGCGGCACTGATCCCATGGCGCTTCTGGCCCAGGTGGTGGCCGATAGCAACCACCTGCACCATCCCCGATATGTGGGCCATCAGGTGACCTCGCCCCTGCCGTGGAGCGCCCTGTTGGATTTCGTCGGCGCCTTCCTGAACAACGGCAGCGCGGTGTACGAAATGGGGCCGGTCTCCACGGCCATGGAACGCAGCGTAGTCCGCTGGTTCGCGGGCCGCATCGGATTCGAGCCGCTCGCTGCTGATGGTGTGCTCACCCACGGCGGCAGCGCGGGCAATCTCACCGCGCTCCTGGCGGCCCGGCAGCGGGCGGCGTCATGCGATGTCTGGGAAGAAGGCCTGGTGCCTGCCGGAGCCCTTTGCCTGATCGCTTCGGATCAGACCCATTATTCCGTGCGGCGCAGTGCCCAGATCATGGGCATGGGGGGCCGAAGCGTCGTGTCCGTGTCTACGGACGCTCGATATCGAATGCGCACCGATGCCTTGGCGACCACGTTGCGGAATGCGAAAGCCGAGGGTTGCACGGTGGTGGCCGTCGTCGCCAGCGCAGGTTCCACCGCCACGGGCGCCATCGATCCCCTCGAAGCCATCGCCGATCTCTGCGCGGAGCATGGCGTGTGGATGCACGTGGATGGCGCCCATGGCGGGGGAGCCGTGGTCTCGGATCGCCTGCGGAAATCCCTTCGTGGCATCGAGCGGGCGGATTCCGTGGTGATCGATGCCCACAAGATGCTGCTGGCACCGGCGCTGGCCACGCTCGTGGTCTTCCGGGATGGGCGCCGTTCCTTCGAGACTTTCAGCCAGCAGGCCGCTTATATTTTCGGTGGCCAGGATCCCACGGAAACCTGGTACGACCTGGCCCAGCGCACCCTCGAATGCACCAAGCGGATGCTCGGGCTGCAGGTCTATGCGTCCTTGAAAGTGCTCGGCACCGACTTTTTCGCAGCCTATGTGGAGCGCATGTACGATCTGGGCCTGGCCTTTGGTGAGTGCATCGTCCAACGGCCCCACTGGGAGTTGGCCACGGTGCCCGAAGGCAACATCGTCTGCTTCCGGTACGCACCGCCGCACATTCCGGACGCCGACGCGTTCCAGACCCGCGTGCGTGAAGCCATCGTCCACGAGGGCTCCTTCTACCTCGTGAAGACCGTGTTGCGCGGGAAGACTTACCTCCGGTGCACTCTCATCAATCCGCGAACAGAATTATTCGATCTCGAAGCCTTGCTCCAACGGGTGGAAGCCGAAGCCTGAGAATCACTGGAGCAGATGAATTGACAGCGTCCATCGATGCGTTTGGACGCTACAAGGTAGATCACTCATCAATTGATTGCGGCACAGGCGTGGGGGTTGAAACAGTGCGGGCCGTGTGCCGCAGAAATGCTCCAATATGGCTTCAACCCGGATCCTGCATTTGGACAGGATGAAATTGGCTTCAGGCTGCAGGCTTCAGGCAAAGAATCGCTTCGCATTGGATTGTGCTGTTGGTGATGCGAACCTGAAGCCTGTAGCCCGAAGCCTGAAGCCAGCGGGAATCGCGCAATCGCAAAATCCGGGATAA
>JANOLT010000222.1:0-3456 GCA_031419915.1 Holophagaceae bacterium | reverse complement strand
CCTTTGGCATGGGTATCCGGACTCCTCGCGGATGTCCTCTGATGTCATGCCGTCGGGATCAAATTCCAATCCATCGCCGCCATCGATCGCCAAGATTTCTGTCAGCACCTTGCCCATGGAGTCCCCAGGGATCTGTATCGCCAGAAAGTCCAGATCCTCTGTGGGGCGCACCCACTGGCCCAGCATGAGGTACATCAGAATGCCACCCTTGACCACTAGGTGATCCTGGTGGCGACTCTGCGCCACACGAACCAGAAAGCGCTCCAGGACGAAGAGCGTCTGGGCACTCTGCACGCTCTGGCCTTCCATGCAGGCATTCCGGAGGCGGTGCAGCACGCTGGCAGGGCTCTTGGTATCTCGCTTCTTGATCACGCCAGCATGGCCTCCAGATAGGGGCGCAGCATGCCCCGGACCCGGCAGACAGTCTCCCATCGAATCAGCTCATCCGGCCTCCCTCCTTGACGGAGAAAGGTCTTCAACGCCTCCAGAGCGACCTCAACGCCAACCTTGTCGCGGAACCGCAAAGCATCGCAAACCGTCTTGGCTTTGCCATAGATCCGGATACGCTTCCCTTCAATTCGAATCGTCTCGATTCCGGCCTCGAATGCCTTGTCCCCCATGCGAATGAATCGTGAGGGAAAGGTAAGTTGAGGCGTCCATGCATTTCGAGGAATTGCCATCCAGACAGCGTTGGGGATAGTCGTGGTCAGGCCGTAATAGGCAAGCGCAGAAACCAGACAGATGACTCCTTCTGGAACCGCAGCGCAGGCATCCAGCAAGCCCTGGTTCATCCAGATCTCGCGATCCGCAGGGCGATAGACACCGGGGCGCAGCTTTCGAAGGTGCCCGGCAAGAGCCAGACGAACGACCGTTGAGCCCCGCCCATGTTTTTTGGCAGCGGCAAGGCGCGTGAGGCGCTTCTTGAGCTCTGGCTTGTCAGTGGACATATGAATGATTCCCAACCTACGCATAAATAATAATGCGTATGTATCGAATCAGCAAGGGGCTACTCTGTCGAGAGGTGGGTTAGTAACTGAACCACCCAAACCTCATGGAGATGAGGGAAGTGGTACCTGGATCCAATAAGCCCAGAGACCCCTTTGAGCGGGAGTTGCTGATCCGTCTTGGGGATCCCAATGTAGCCAGGGAAACGGACGGGCTTTCACGCTCTGCTTCGCTGCCTGGACGCTGAATGGCGTGCTGGTGACCTTCCTGGTGGACCCTGGTGCTCTTCGTGTCTTGGTGTTTCATCTTTTTAAACGCGACTCGGTATCAGGGCTCCATGACGCCGGGGGCCCATTTCGCGGCCTTCTACGCCATCTGCCTGGTCCTGAACTGGTGGTACTACGCCCGGAAAAACGCCGAGGTGAAGTGTTAGGGTCCGTCATAGAAATGACAAATGTTATTTTGCTCCAACGGCTTAGGGCGTTCTGACCCTGCGAGAATGGTCCTGAATTTCCACCCGAGGCCCCGATGTCTAAACTGCACAGCCTTCCCAAACCACCTTCGGCCTACACCGATTTCGTCGCCCGTTTTCCTAAGCTGGGCCAGGCCTGGGATCTATTGGCCGAGGGTGGCAAAGAAGGCCCACTGGATGAACGCACCGCTCGTTTAGTGAAACTGGCCATCGCCATCGGCGCTCAAAAGGAAGGTGCCGTTCATGCGTCGGTGCGCAAGGCCTTGGCCATTGGCATCCCGCTTGAAGAGCTGGAGCAGGTGGTGGCTTTGTCGGCGGGCACCCTGGGCCTGCCTTCAGCCGTGGCGGCTCACACTTGGGTCAAGGAGACCAAGGCGGGAGGGAGGGGCCATGGCGATTGAAGAACCTCTGGGAATGCTGCTGCTGACGGGGGGTCAGGGTCGCCGTTTGGGTGGCCCCAAGCACGACCGGCCTCATCCTTCCGGCGGCACCTGGGGTGGCCACCTTGTAAGAGTGTTTCGCGAAGTGGCTCCAAGGGGCCCGGTACAAATTCTCGGTGAACCCTTGCCGGACATCAAGGACATGATGGGCACGGGAATCACCATTGTGTCGGACCCCCATCAGGGCCCCGCTGTTGCACTTTCCACGTGGGCCCGGTCCGAACCGCCTTCGGCCGTCCGCTGGTGGGTGGTGCCCTGCGATCAGGTGACCTGGACAGCCGCGGATCTCTCGGCTTGGTACTCACTTGCAGACGATGCAGACCCCAAGGGCCGAGGCTGGGTGATGGTCCGGGAAGACGAGCGGGAGCAGCCTCTGGGAGGATTCATGGGCTCCCTGCTGCTGCCCTCATTGGCTTCGTTTGAGGAAAGCCGCGTGCGGGATCTGGTGGCGCGTCTGCCCCGCTGCATCGTGAAAAGCGATGCCTACCGTGGACTGGATGTGGACCTTCCCGCTGACCTGGAAGGGTGGACACAGCTACGCTGAATGATTCGAGGTCCATCCATGCACAGCAGTGAACCCCCCCGCCACAAATTCGTCTCGCCTTTTTTTCTGGGTTCTTGCGACCCGGGCGATGCAGATATAGCCCTTTTTGGCGTGTGCTGGGACGGCACGTCCTCTTTCAAAGCGGGCAGCCGGTTCGCGGGCTTCGCGGTGCGGGAGGCTTCCTTCGGGATGGAGGAGTTCAGCTTTTATCAGAGCGGATCGCTCCTGGATATCAAGTACGCCGACTACGGCGATCTTTTTCTGCCGCCGGGCCAGAAGGCAAGGGTACTGGAGGATATCGGCACCGCCGTGCGGGAGATCCGGGCCAAAGGCCAATTCCCCATCGCCTTCGGCGGTGAGCACCTGCTGGCCTATCCACTCATCATGGCGGCCTATGAGGAGCACCCCGATCTCGCGGTGATCCACTTCGATGCCCACGCGGATCTGCGGCCGGACATGTGGGGCGACGAGTTCACCCACGCCACCATCCTAGGTCGCGTAGCGGACAAGATCGGCTACGAGAACCTTTTCCAGTTCGGCATCCGTAGTGGCTCCAAAGAAGAGTGGGACATCGCAAAAGAGCACGGAACCCTCCACGTCTTCACCAAGGAGGAGATCGCCAAGGTGCTGGATTCCCTGGGCGACCGGCCCATCTATCTCACCTGCGACATGGACGTGCTGGACCCCAGCATCTACCCCGGCACTGGCACGCCAGAGCCCGGAGGCATTGATTACGCCACCTTCATCGGCGGCCTCAAGCAACTCAAGGGCCGACGCCTCGTGGGCATGGACTGTCTGGAGTTGGCGCCCCACTACGATCCCACCGGCGTCAGCGCCATCACCATGGCCAAGACGCTCAGGGAAATGATCATCCTGGCGAATTGGCGGAAGAAATGAGGTGATGAGGGATGAGGTTCAACCCGGATCCTGCATTTGGGTAGGATGAAACTGGCTTCAGGCCTCAGGCTACAGGCTTCAGGCCAAAAATCGATATGCATCGGTTCGTACGCTGAGTGATGCGAACCTGAAGCCTGAAGTCCGAAGCCTGAAGCCAA
>JANOLT010000221.1:0-3131 GCA_031419915.1 Holophagaceae bacterium | reverse complement strand
GGCCGCCACATAGTTGCTCTGACCCGCGTTGCCCATCTGGCCCACCACGGATGTGATGTTGATGATGCGGCCCCAGCGCTGCTTCATCATGGGTTTGGTGGCCGCCTGGATGGCCGTCCAGGCACCCTTCAGATTGGTGTCAATGACGGCGGAAAAATCTTCTTCCTTCATCTGGATCAGCAGCTTGTCCCGGGTGATGCCCGCGTTGTTCACCAGGATGTGGATGGCGCCATGGCGTTCCACCACCGCAGCCACGGCTGCTCGGACACTCTCGCTGCTGGCAAGGTCCATGACCACGTGATCGGCCTTGCCGCCATCGGCCTTGATGGTTGCGACCACGCTCTGTAATTTTGCCTCGGTGCGCGCCCCGCAGACCACCAGCGCGCCCTGCTTCGCCAGTTGCTTCGCGATGGCTTCTCCGATGCCTTGGGATGCGCCCGTGACCAAGGCCACCTTGCCGCTGAGATCAAACATGAAGACTCCTGAATTCGATACAGTCTACGTCGCTGAGAAGGAATGATTATGGCATCCGACAACCTGCCGCGGCGGGATCGTATCGCGCGGGGCAGCGACCACATGAGTTTTACCGCCGAAGGATTCCCCGCCATCTGCCTGCGGGAGATGCACGAACACTACGATACATCTGTTCCGCCGGCGGGCTGATAGCGTGACCTGGCAACGCATTCAGCGCTTTCCAAAGACCGGCACACTTGTCCTGAAGGATGTGCCCCCAGATAACGAAGTCTTCGCTGTTTCAACCGTAGACGGAGACGGAAACGAAAGCCTGCCGGCATACCCCTCAAAATTGGAGTGAGTAGATTATTCCTTCGTCCGCAGACCCATGGTCACGGTGCCTGGGTCGAGCTTTTCGCCAGGCTTCGTGATGGGGATGATGAGGCTGGGACTGAACATTTCTCCATCAACCCTCACCTTCAGGCTGGTGGCTTCGGGAGGCAGTAGAGTGATCGTGCTGAAACTATCCATCATTTGCCGTGTCGAGGCTGTGATCGCGTAGGTTCCTGAAGGTATCTGCGGAGAAACAGCTTCCACGGATTTGAAGCCCGCACCCACGGATTGAATCCGCAGGCTCACGGTCTTGGCGTCCAGGCGCTCCGCCATGGCCACAAGTCCCGCGCCGGGATGGGCCATGAGATGGGACTTGAGTTTGCTGACGGCCTCGGTCCATGGGTCGGATTGAACCTGGACAATGGCTGGTGGAAGCGCGGCGGTGAGCAGAACGGGCAGCATCAGAAGCATGATTTCTCCTTGGTTGGCTACAGGATGTCCACCATGGCACCAAGGTTCCAGGTCTGCTACCGCAAGTTTTCCAGCCACCGCGCCAGCGGCGATAAATCCGCCATGGGCGTGGAATCGTTATAGGCGCTGATGGCGTTGCTGCCGTTGATCTCGGAGCGGGGCCGCGTTTCTTTGCGCAGCAGGTGGTTTGAATCTGGAAGCTCGATGACCTTTGGCTTCAGTGTTTCAGGCAGAGTGCTTGGTTTCCAGGTCTGCACATCCTTGTCACCCCACACGATGGCCATGGGCATGGCCACACGCTCGGCGATGGCAAGGGGATCCAGGTCCATCGTGGACCGCACGAAGGCCGCGGTTTCAGGGCGCATGAAGCTCTTTGCCAGGTTGGCGATGCCGGGGTAAACGCCTGTCTTCGTTACAGGCGCATCAGGCTTTCCCTTGCGTATCGCGTCGAGCATGGCGTCCACGAATTCCAGGTTCACTGCTTTGGTGTCCGGCGGAAGCTGGGCTTCGATTTGGGCGTGGATGGTTTTCGCCATGCTCTGGCCTGGAAGACCGATCAGAAGCAGCGCGTCCGCATCCTTGCTCACGATGAGGGAAAGCAGCGCCCCCTCGCTGTGGCCGATGAGAAGGAGCTTCTTGCCCTTGGCTTCCGGCAATGCCCTGGCGGCGCGGAGGGCCGCTTGGATATCGCCCACTTGGGCATCCAGCGAAATATCGAGCTTGGGATCCTTCGAACCGATGAAGCGCTTGTCATAGCGCAGCGAACCGATGTTCCGGGACTGAAGCCACAAGGCGAAGTCACGGCCCGCGTGCCCGATGGGCGCCACGCTGCTGGCCCAATCCCTATCCGTGGGGCCGCTGCCCGCCACCATCACCGCGAAATACGGATGGGCTCCGCCCGCCAGCACGCTGCCTTTCAACGGAAAGGCGTTGAAGCCGGGGAAATCCAGATCACGGCCCGGGGTGGTGGTAACTGGTGCGGGAGTCTTGGCCGCAGATGACGTCCCCTCTCGTTGAAGCGTGAAGGGAAAGCTCTGCCCGCCCTGAGTGAAGGTGCCCCGCAGCGCGCCATCTGCCTCAAGGCGTCCCTTGAAAGTAGGGTCCCCGGGAATTCCCGGCATCCGGAAGGACACCGAGCCACCCTCAGCGTTCACGTCCGCAAGAGCCACATCCTTCAACCCCTGGGCGGGAATGGAGATGTGGCCGCTCCACCCTTCGGCCTTGGACAGTTCCACCTGGATCCCCAGTTCCATGCCAGGGATTTGGATCGAGCCGGACCAGGCTCCTGCCGGAGAGGGCGTCGGCTTAGGGCTCTCAACCCGAGGTGCGATCTGCACCAAGGCCGGAAGCAGCAAAGCATTGAGCAAGGGTACGATTGACATTGGAGTCTCCTTTCTTTCATGTATCAGGGATGGCCCGCTATGGGCCTAGGTCGTCCTTCGTCCGGCATAAGGAGCCGTAGCGAAACAACCAGAAAAGCACTGGCTATTTCGAAACGGCTCCTAACGTTTCCAGCGGAGATAAAGTGTCGAACCGAGCTTGGTTAGGACCATGACCCCCAGCACGGCCAAGAGCAGAGGATCGAAGGGAAGGCCCGGGCCGGACATTTGCCGATTCTGGTAGGTTTGATACCCCATCACCCCGACCAGGGCAATCACGGCGGCGAAGGAGCAGTTTCGCTCGATGATGAGTTGGTGCAGTCGTTCCCGCTCATCGTGGACCTTGCCCAATTGGGTCATGATCACCAGACAATCCAGCACGAATACGCCAACCAGCGTTCCCATGAGGATGATCTTCAACCGTTCCGGCAGAGGCAGGGCGCCCAGGGCGGCGAAAAGGGCCACCCAGACGGCGACGTAGACCCGGCCCTGCCA
>JANOLT010000220.1:0-6995 GCA_031419915.1 Holophagaceae bacterium | reverse complement strand
AAAGTGCTTGAAAAGGGCACGAATAGGGTCCGCAACTGTTCCACATCCATTCCGCAACCATTGTCGTGAACCTGAACCAAAAGGTGGTTTGGATCTTCCTCGAAATCCAGATGAACTTTCGGCTCCGAGGCCCCCTCCAACGCTTTGCGGGCATTGGTGAGGAGATTTGTGAAAACCTGGTGCGCGCACAAAGGATCGGCTCGCACCCAAACTTCAGGAACAGGACCGATGCCCAATGGAAGGCCCTCGGCGCGAGGATCCGTTTCCCAGCTGGCGCGAAGTTCCTCAATGAGATCAGGAAAATAGACACGGCGGATCTCAACGGGCTTAGGCCGTGTGAAGTCCAGGAATTTGGTCAGGATGGCGCTGACACGATCAGATTCGCGGCCCAAAATTCCCAAGGCCCGCTCGTTCATGGCGTGGGCATGACCCTCGCCTTTCAGAATCTGCACACAGCCGAGAATAGAAGCTAAGGGATTTCGCAGTTCATGGGCAAGGCCCGCGGAAAGCTCGCCAATGGCCGCCAATCGCTCACTGAGCCGGGTGCGCTCTTCAAGTGCCTTGATTTCCGTCAGGTCCTGGAAAAGCATGAGATGCCCCGACTGGTTGCCCTCGGAATCACGTAGTGGCGCGACATTACCGCCATAAAGCCTCCAGGCGCCGTTGGGTGCGATGTAGCTTCCCTCAAATCGCTGTTCCCGAGGAAGGCTCTCCTGTCGGGCCAGATCCACGGGGAGGATTGCGTCAATGGTTCGCCCCAAGGGAAGATCTCGCTGGAGAATAGCCTCAGCAGCCGGGTTTGCTGATGTGATCTGACCTTTTAAATCGGTGGTGATGAGACCGGAAACCATGGACTCCACGACGCGGCGGTGGAGCGCCGAAAGATCATCCACCTTGGCTTCCGATGCCAACAATGTCCGGCGTAGACCCTCAAGGTTTCTTCGTATGAGAACAACGATGAGAGTCGCAGCAAATATTTCAAGAGACGCGAAGGCCAGGATCCATTCGGCGGTATCCATGTCCATGGGCGCGCCTGAATGGCCGAAGGGCGGAAGAAGCCCGGTCCCAAAGAGCAGGAAACTCGACAAATGCAGAGAGAAGGCGGTAAATCCGACCAGAACAATCTCTGTGGCGCCGAGATAAAAAGCAGACGACAAAATGGGGAAAAGGTAGATGGCGGCGAATCGTTCCTGGTCCACACCTTGAAATGCGATAAGGAGCGCCACCAGCGCGATGTCCAGGGCGAGGTTAGAACGGATGCTCGCACGCCCTGGGGTCGCGAAGGGACCCAATCCCAGGTTCAATGATCGTTGGATTTCCCAGACGGCTTCGATGAAAAAAAGAGAGACCAAAAGCAAATAGAGGGACTCGCCGGCCACCGTCCTCATTGGATCTGGAGGGAAGGCCAGATGTAGCACCAGAAGGCCAAAGCTGGTTGCCAGGCGGAAGGCCAAAGGCAGGAAAGGTGGCGCTGTGGCCCCTTGGGGGGAGTGTTCCAGTAAATCGCGGAGCATGGCTTCAGGATGCCCCATCTCATGCATTCGAGGAGAACGGATTCACACCATCCTTGATTCTTGTCATTCTGAATCCGTGAGCCCTCATCCGAAATCCTCAGTCCTTCCTTCCCTGCGTGGAGCCGGTATGCGGCAGACTCCTCAACGGGAGGGCATTCTGCGCGTTCTTAACGCCTCAGACCGGCCTCTGACCGTCGAGGAAATCTCGGCACGCATGGTGGAAAACCGCTCAGGTCTACCGACCATTTATCGGAATCTGGAGCGCTTCATCCAGGAAGGCTGGGCCGAGAATATTCTCGGCCAAGACCAGGTCATGCGCTTTGTGCGCTGCAACTCAAAGCATCACCACCACCACTTGCAGTGCGAGATCTGCGAGCGAATGGTGGAAGTGGATATCTGTGGTGTGGAAGATTCCCTCAGGCAGTTGGAACTTTCTTCGGGCTTTCGCATCACGCGGCACCAGCTTTCACTCTTCGGGCTTTGTATCGAATGCCAGTCGGCAGAGAAAAGGCATTGACGCTAGGCCCTGGTTTGATAAGATCTAGGAATAATGCGGGTGTAACTCAGTGGTAGAGTGCAACCTTGCCAAGGTTGAAGTCGTGAGTTCAAATCTCATCACCCGCTCCATCTAACTTGGGCCGCATCAGCGGCCTGAGTTGTTTATGCTAGAGAGCTAGATATCAAGGCGCCGTAGCCAAGTGGTAAGGCCGCGGACTGCAAATCCGCTATCCATCGGTTCGATTCCGATCGGCGCCTCCAAGAAAACGGCCCCGCAAGGGGCCTTCCCATTTGCGCAGATCGGAGTCGAATCAGGATGGCGCGCCGGTAGCGGCCCCGGAGAGCGCACAGCGATCGAAGGGATAATCCGCGGGCGCAGCCAGCCTGCGGCGGGTACCGGATTCCGATCGGCGCCTCCAAGAAAACGGCCCCGCAAGGGGCCTTTCTCGTTGCGCGGATCGGAGTCGAACGGCTCAAGATGCGCTGATCCACCCGCCACCCAGGACTTCATCATCGCGATAGAACACCACCGCTTGCCCTGGCGCGATGGCTCGCTGGGGTTCCGCAAAGGCCACTTTCGCCCGGTTCCCAGGTAGTGGCATGACGATGGCTTCGACTTCCAGGCCGCGGCTGCGGATTTTGGCGGAACAGGGCAGGGGATTGCCGGGGGCTTTTCCGCACCAGGTCAATTCCCGGACCAGCATCTCGCTTCCGAACAGATCGGCATCATCCCCGACCCAGACCGTATTGATGTCCCGCTCCACTCTCAACACGTAGAGCGGCGCCGGATACGCAATGCCCAGGCCCTTTCGTTGGCCAACGGTATAGCGCCAATAACCCTGGTGGGATCCAAGAATCTGGCCATCAATGTGGCGGATGGGACCTGGCCCCACTTCGGGAGCGCGACCCGCTTCCTCGATGTAGGTGTCATATCGCTTCTGGGTCACGAAGCAGATTTCCTGACTCTCGGCCTTTTCCGCCAAGTGCAGGCCAAGGTCCCGGCCCAACTGGCGGACCTGTGGCTTTGTCAAATCAGCCAGCGGGAATAGTGTGCAGGCCAGGGTTTCCTGGGTGTGGCTGAACAGAAAGTAACTCTGATCTTTGGCTGGATCCACAGCTCTCAGAAGATGAAATTCCACGCCATCATGCGTGATTCGCGCGTAGTGTCCCGTGGCCACAAAGTCCGCGCCAAGCGCATCGGCACGCTCCAAAAGCGTCTTGAATTTCACGTGCTGATTACAGCGGATACATGGACTTGGGGTTTCCCCTCGGAGGTAGCCCTCGACGAATTCATCAATGACGGTATCCCTGAATCGCTCCTCGAAATCCACGACATAGTGAGGGAAGCCCACTTCATAGGCCACCCGGCGGGCATCCTGGAAATCATCCAGGGTGCAGCATTTCCCTTCGGTCTCAGGTGTGGTTCCGCCCTTCGTCTTATCGAAGAGCTGCATGGAAACGCCGATCACTTCATATCCCGCCCGGTGTAGCAGCGCGGCCATGACCGAGCTGTCCACACCCCCCGACATGGCCGCCACCACACGGTCTCCTGGCAGCAGCTTGGGATGGCCTTTGAGTGAAGCCAACGCCAATTCAATAAGAGCAGAAGACTGAGGCCCGCTCATCGCGACCTCTTGGGAGAAGACCTGAAGGAGAGCAGTGACGCTTCATCTTTATGCCCTTGCACTGTGGCGCAGATATCAATGCAATCCCCGCAATTGAAGCACCCCGTGCCGAAACCCAGGACCAGATGCTTGGCACGGGGATCCAACTCCACGAAACAAGCGTTCAGGCAGGCTTGGCAACCCCCGCATGCATCGGTTGAATCGGGGAGGAATCTTGGCCGGAGGATCTGATCCTCCGGCGCTGTGGATACGACCATGGCCTGGCCCATCCCGTAGATGCAGACCATGCGACAGAAATGGAATCTCACAACAAATCCAGCTAGCCATGAGATCAGGACTGTGAGCGCCACCCATGAAAGCAATGTGGCCTGAATCATGCCGCCTTGGCCCCAGGCAGTACCAAAGACTGCGTGAATAATCTGTCGTGGGGCCACAAGGTAGGCTGCCAGGCTCAGGGCCAAGACTACGGGGGCCAAGGCCAGGGTGAGCCCTGCACCCAAGCGGAGGCCCCATTTGTGAATGGGCGATCGCCTCATCCAGGCTGCCACCTGGCGGTTGGTTCCCTTCCACACGGCGGTGCTCAGGCCGTCAAATAGTTCAACGCAACTTCCGTAAGGGCACGCCCATCCGCAGAAAACTCGGCCTTTGAAGTAGGTCAGGAGTGCGATGCCCCAAATCAGGATCACGAAAGGGATGATAAGGCCCAGCACATACGGAAAGTCCATTGGATAGCTCTGTCCGAAATATACGATTCTTGGTCCCTGGCCCCCCTGAATATCGAGTCGAACGATATCCAGCCAGGGCAACAGCACCCACAGCGCCAGAAGTAGCACCTGGATAATCCTTCTGGACACATGAAAGTGCCGGGAGATGTTGGAGCCGCGATTGGCCATAGCTCTTCAGAATACGGTGAGCTGGGCTAAGAGCGTGTCTTCAAAATCCCCCGCGCCGCGCTGGGAACTCAAGTCCTGAGATGCCTCATCCGCATGAATCCGAATCCGGCAAAGAACAGCATCGGCGCCAGAACACCCAACGGGGCCGGAATTTCTCCTGATTTCGATGCGCCGAGAAAGATTCCTTGAAGGCCCAGGTAGAGCAGGCCGATCACCAGTCCCATCCCAAGGGACTGGCCTCGACCTCCGCGCGCAGCAGGAAAGGCCCAAGAGAGTGTGGCAAGAACCAGGCAGGGCCCCCCGAGCCAGGAGAAAATACGGGTCCAAAGAAGCGTCGCTCTGGTGGGATCCGGAGCCCATCGTTGCCACTTGAACAGGTCTCCCGTGCTGGACATGTCAGCACGCGTGGGTTCTCGCAAGGATGTCTCAGGGAAAAGTTTTTCCACTGCTGGGCCTTGAACGAATTTGGTCCCACCCCACGGCAGGCCTTTGGCAAAAGCATCTCCAGTTTTCCAGCGGAGCATGATGGGGGCTTCCATGGCGGGCTTCAAGGGGAAGCCCCAACGCGTCTGCCCTTGCTGATACCAAAGCACACCAGTGGAGCCCAAATATAACCAAGAGTTCCCGGTAAGGGCATTCGTAGGTCGATTGAGTATTTGTCCATAAATTTTGTATGCTTTATAGTAGGCATAAGGCGCAACCCACAACTGGAGAACAGCTGTGGAAACCAGCACGGTCAACCAAGCCCTTCGCGCATGCCAAACCCATTGGATCAAACTTACGCCGCCAGCCCGGAGAGCCACCCATTCTGCGGTTTGGGCGGCCTGTCCAAATGCGAACAGGGTGCCAAGCAAAAAAGTGATGGGTAGAGCCGTATTCATGAATGCGGGAAGGTTTAATATCCAATAATATAAAAAATCTATAATACTCTTGTTGTTACGAGAAATATCTCCAGCGAGAGTTGCATATTCGATCAACAAACCCAAGGCCAGCAGGGTCCCCATGGTCGCACCCCAACTCTTGGCCCAAAGCGAACAAGCCCAGCGATTTAAGATGCTGAAGGGGGGTGGGTCTTTGTGAAGGTTTCCGGTAGCCTGATCCACTGGTTTAAACGATTGCCAAAGTCCGCGAATCAAGACGCTGAAATAACGGAGTCGCTCATTCGCTCTTGATTTCAGTCTGCTCACAGGGGTATTGGATACATGAGGTTTCAGCTTTCGATGAAGCAGCAAAAATCCGGCGGCCAGGAAAGCCCAAGGAAGCAACAAGTGATAAAAGAAAGCTTGATGGTTTGATTCCATGATCATGTTTTCAAACAACATATTGAAAAAATAATAAATTAAGATGATGCCAAGGCTCTTCAAAATAGAACTGCTCCCTTGGAAACGTGGATGCCCCAGGCCCATGGCAATACCAAACAGCAGAAGGGCGGCAGATGTAAAGGGAAGGGAAAAACGTCGACTCAACTCCCTCGCAGAATCAGGAGATTTTAATGTCAAAATTTCGGATGTTTTGAGATATCTAAGTGGTGTCGGGGCCAGGATCTTCGAGATGCCGGGCAAGCGAAAGCGGAGATCTTGGCTCTCCTGATGAAGATGCACCACGCTCCCAGTTTGAACCTTGAACACGCTCCCATCCAGGTTATTCAGACGCATATCCAGGATGTGACCGCCATCTGGTTGAGGTTGAATCGAGTGTGAGATGCCCTTGGCAACCATGTGCTGAATACCGGTAGGGCTGACCTCCATCACGTGGACCTCGCCATTGGGAGCCATCCAGACCGATTGGCCGGGAGACCCAGGGGGTACACGCGGAGATTGGCCCGTTCTGAGAAAACGGGTCCGAGCCTCTTCCAGCATCTGAATTCTGACCGATGCCTGAAGGTGATTCACGGCTGGCACTAGGAGATGAGTATTTGCTCCTGCCAGCAACAGAAGAAACAAGGAAAGCAGAAAATAGGGTTTGAGCAGCATCCGACTGCCCATGCCCAATCCTTGGGCTGCCACAAGTTCAGAGCTTTGAACCATTTGCTGGGTTCCCATCAACCCACCGAGTACCGCGGCCATGGGAAGTACCAACATGAAGGTTTCAGGAGTTGCAAGTAGTAGAAGGGGCAGGAGCCACTTGAAGGAGGCCCCGAGATTAAATACCTCTTGGGAAATGTCCACCAGCTCCTTGGCAAGGATTAGTCCCCCATACAAAAGCACTGCTCCTCCAATAGGGAAGAGCCATCTACGTAGGGTGTAATGGAAGAGAATTTGTTTCATTATTACTTTCGATAATGTATATTATGTAATCTAACACACGATCAACTTCAAATTACCTTAGCGTTGAGGAGATCGTGGATATGAATGACTCCACAAGGCTTAGTGGAATCAACAACGACCAGAAACGTGATTTTATGGGACTCCATCACCCCTGCCGCCTCTGCGGCCAGCCGATCAGATGTGATTGTGTAAGGAGGA
>JANOLT010000219.1:0-3572 GCA_031419915.1 Holophagaceae bacterium | reverse complement strand
GCCCCATTTTGATGCGATGGGTGACTGGGGCCCTGGGCATGGGCCGTTAACGAGGTCTGAAATGAGAGCCGTATCGGAGGGATGAGGCATTCCAAGAGGTTTGCATGGGTGTGTTCCTGCTTTTGGATACGCCCTATGCCTGCACCATTCAAGGTAAAGACAGAGTCCTGGCAACCCGCGGTGATCGGGGTGATCCGCACTCCGGGTTTTCTGGATCCTTCATGCTCGCTATGGCAGCTGGGCCTTTGCGTTCATACAGCCGGATGGGCCGCATCCAGATTGAGCCTCGTACCTCGTACCTCACCCCTCAGCACTTCCCCTCGCTATTCCAGCATTTCCAGGCTATTCTGATCAATCGTGCTTGATGGAGCCCTGCCGGTCTGCGTTCCTTTCTCAACCCGAACCACCTTTTTCTAGCCCTGACCGGGCCTGCGCGGAATCAGCGCTGGCGGGCCTTCCAGGAGCTATACATGTCTTCCTTCGATACCCTCGGCCTCGACGCCGAGCTGTTGCGCGCAGTCAAAGATAAGGGGTATGAGACCCCCACACCCATCCAATCCAAGGCCATTCCCATCGTGCTGTCTGGCCGTGATCTTTTCGGTGCCGCGCAAACCGGGACCGGCAAAACCGCTGGCTTCGTGCTGCCCATCCTGCAAATGCTCAAGCCCGAGCTTTCCACCAGCACCAGCCCCGCCCGCCACCCCATCCGAGTGCTTGTCCTCACACCCACCCGTGAACTCGCCATGCAGGTAGAGGAGAGTGTGCGCACCTACGGCAAGCATCTGCCTTTGCGCTCCACCACTGTGTTCGGCGGCGTGAATATCAATCCCCAGATCCGCATCCTTCAGGGCGGCGTGGACATCCTGGTGGCGACACCCGGACGGCTGCTGGATCACCAGGGCCAGGGCACCGTGAACCTTCGCCATGTGGAATTCCTGGTGCTGGACGAAGCTGACCGGATGCTGGACATGGGCTTCATCCGCGACATCAAGAAAATCCTCGCGCTGTTGCCCACCAAGCGGCAAAGCCTGCTGTTCAGCGCCACCTTCAGCGACGAGATCCGAGGTCTGGCCTCCGGATTCTTGAAGGATCCCGTCAGCGTGGACGTGGCCCCGCGGAATTCCGCCATCGAACTCGTGGACCAGATCGTTCATCCCGTGGATCGGGAGCGCAAACGCGAGATGCTGAGCGACATCATTCGCGAAGGCCGCTTGGAACAGGTGCTCGTGTTCACGCGCACCAAACACGGCGCGAATCGCTTGAGTGATCAGCTTGAGAAGGACGGCATCACCTCCGCCGCCATCCACGGCAACAAGAGCCAGCCCCAACGCATCAGGGCCCTTCAGGATTTCAAGGATGGCAAAGTGCGCGTGCTGGTGGCCACTGACATCGCGGCCCGCGGTCTGGACATTGATCACCTGCCGCACGTCGTGAACTTCGAGCTGCCCCAGGTGCCCGAAGACTACATCCATCGCATCGGTCGCACCGGTCGCGCGGGCGTGGAGGGCCAGGCTTTGAGTCTGGTTTGCGTGGATGAATCGCGCCTGCTGCGCGATATCGAGAAGCTTCTGAAACTCGACATCCCGAAAGTCGTGATCCCGGGCTATGCCCCGGATCCCGCCATCCGAGCCGAACCCATCGAAACCGGTCGCCGCACAGGCGGTGGTGGTGGCGGAAGGTCCGGTGGTGGAAGATCCGGCGGTGGACGCCCCGGAGGATCCAGTGGTCGTCCCTCATCCTCAGCACGTCACGATGGCGCCCAACACAACCGCCCCAGCACACGCGGGAAGTAAGTCGGCCTGATTATCCCCCAACCTCAGCCCGCTGCTTTCAGGTAGAAAGCTGGTTACTTCCTGGAATCGTGCGACCTTGTTGGAGACGGCCCGGATAAATGGGAAAGAAAAATATTTAGCCAGGATGAAGGGGATGCATGGGATGAAAGCAAACCCGGTTTTTTGGCTTTATCCTCTTTGATCCCCTTCATCCAGGCTAGAAATATTTTTAGGCATTTCATCCTGGCTAAATACACCTCCCGGCCGTTCGTAGCGTCGGACTTCGAGCTTGGCACGGCTCCTAATTCAGGCATTGGGATCAGTATTTTGGTTGCGGCCCCGGCCGCGCTAAGCGAATCGGTGCAATCTGTGGATTCACGGCCTTTTTTGCGTTTTCTGAATTCAGCGATTTCAGGCTGAGGTTCGAGGATAATCAGGAAAGTCTGTTCAAACATCTTCCTTGTGGAACCCGGGTTGGAAGCGCGATAGGATCGCCTTCCCATCCCGGAGGTTTCATGCGCGCCCTATCCGCTGCCGCTTTGTCATTGGTATTCGTTGCCTTGTTCGCGTCGCCGCTCCCGGCCGCATCGCCCGCGCGTATCCACCAGGATGCCGCACCCAAACCCGACCCCCACAAGATCGAAAAACTAAGCGATAACGTTTATTGCATCTTTGGCGAGGGCGGAAACATCGGCCTGATCGTGACGGATCACCACGCGATCCTGATTGACGACCAGTTCGCACCGCTGGTGCCGGGGCTGCTGAAAGCGGTGAAGTCCGTCACGGACAAGCCCATCAAGTACCTGATCAACACCCATCATCATGGCGATCACGTGGGCGGAAACATCGCCCTGGAAAAGCAGGTGCAGGTCATCGTGGCCCACACCAACGTGCGCCGCCGGATGGAGCTGGCACAGGCCAAGCTGGAACCCGCCAAGCAGGGCGGCCTGCCAGAGATCACCTTCGGGGACCACGACCCCAAAGTCAGGTCCATTCTCGTCATCAACCTCGACGGCGCCGAGATCCATCTGGCCCATTTCGGCCCCGGCCACACCGATGGCGATGTGCTGGTGGGCGTGCCCAGTGCCCACGTCATGCACCTTGGGGACATCTTCTTCAACGGCCTGACTCCCTACATCGACCTGAGTAGCGGAGGCAGCGTGGCGGGCATGATCGCCAATCTGGACGCGGTCCTATCCTTTCTTCCCGAGGATTCAAAAGTCATTCCCGGCCATGGCCCCGTGGGTGGAAAGAAGGACGTGATTCGCTCCAGGAACTTCCTAAAAGCCGTGCAGAAGCACGTGAAGGCCAACCCGACCAAGACCGGCAAGGAATTGGATGACAGCTTCGACCACAAGGCCTGGAGCGACATCCACGACATGGCGCCCTTCCTGAGCTGGGACAAATTTTTCGATATCGCGGCGGGGCGGTCACCCAAGAAGTAGTTAGGGCCCTCCCTTGACCTGAGTCGGATGAGCAATACACTGTATTTATGATTCAATTCGACTGGGATCAATCCAAAGCGACTGCGAACCAGAGAAAACACGGGGTTTCCTTCGAGGAGGCTCAGTCAATTTTCTACGATGAGTTCGCCGTTCAATTCTATGACGATGACCATTCG
This sequence comes from Holophagaceae bacterium, assembly GCA_031419915.1. Classification (GTDB taxonomy): domain Bacteria; phylum Acidobacteriota; class Holophagae; order Holophagales; family Holophagaceae; genus JANXPB01. The sequence continues at coordinate 179 of JANOLT010000219.1, read as the reverse complement.
ACTTCTGAAGAGCGATTCATCCTACTGGGCATGAGCGCCAACGCCCGACTTCTTATCGTCTGCCACTGCGAACGAGAGTCGGGAAATCTCATTCGAATCATTTCCGCGCGCAAGGCCACCAAGCTGGAAAGCGCATTTTATAGAGGTGAATAATCATGAAAGCTGAATACGATTTCTCC
>JANOLT010000218.1:0-6057 GCA_031419915.1 Holophagaceae bacterium | reverse complement strand
CGACGAATTCCTCGGACCGCCGGTTTATTCCGTCCGCAACCGCCTGGAGCATCAGGGCCTCGGGCTGATGGCTCTATTTTTCGGCCTGCTTTGGTGCGGTGCATCGCTTATGGCAGGGTTCTATGGCGGCAAGATGACCCATCCAGCTATCGGCCCACCCATCAGCAGCGCGCCTGCTCAAGGAACGCTCACCACGGTGGCCGAGCCTGCGGATCCCGAAGCAGACGCGCCGCTGCGCGCACTGGATTACGGCAGCCTGGAACCCATTCAGTCCGAGCCTGTTCGCTCCACCACCCATGGCAATCGCTGGGTCCGCGTGTGGGTGACGGCTTCGGGTTCCGATGCCTACCGCGAGGGGAAACCCTTGCCACCTGGCGCCTACGCCGTCATGACCAGCCTTGAAGACCGTTGGGGGCGGCCAAGTTTCGAGAGTGGTCCGCTCTACATGCTGGAGACCCTTGCCGATGGCAAACCGAGCCTGACCTATTACTGGCCGCGCGTGCCCGAAGCCAAGCGCGGCGAGACCGGCGGCGAGGCATCGGTATACTGGCGCGGCAAGAATCTCAATCTGGAATCCTGCATGGGCTGCCACTTCAAGGGTCAGGCCCCCTTGGACGAGCGCAGCACGCAGAAGGCGCCGCGCCGGATGAAGCCCTAAGGCGAGGCCGCCAGCATTGCGCCGACGGAATAGCCCGAGTGATGGGCTGTAGGCGGTGGGCTGTAGGCGGTGGGCTGTGGGATATTCAACCCGGATTTTGCGATTGCTTGATTCCATTGGCTTCAGGCTTCGGACTTCAGGCTTCAGGTCCGCATCACCTACAGCACAAACCGATACGAAGTGATTCGCGTCCTGAAGCCTGTAGCCTGGAGCCTGAAGCCAGTTTCATCCCGACCAAATGCAGAATTCGGGTTCAATCGCGCCTTCGGCGCGGCCTGCTTGATCTTTCGCGTCCCCTACAGCCTAGAGCCTACAGCCCAGAGCCTAGTCATCATTCCTCGCCCACGAGCACTTCGCGGGGCTTCCCGGCGCCACGATCGGGGCCGACGATGGCCTCTTCTTCCATGCGATCTATGAGCCGCGCGGCGCGGCCATAGCCTATGTTGAGTTTGCGCTGAAGCAGGCTGGTGCTGGCTTTGCGCTCACGCTTCACCACGGCCACGGCACGAAGGTAGATATCACTGTCGACATTCGCTAAGGTTTCACCGCCCTCTTCGGCGGCCTGTTCTTCATCGGTTTCCATGGCGTTGATGAGCGCTTGGTTGTAGTCCGGGCGGCCTCGTTCTTTGAGCCAGTTCACAAGGCCCAGCGTTTCTTCCTCGGTGAGGAAAGGCGCGTGGATGCGGTGGGGCCGGGCGCTTCCGGGGGCCAGGAAAAGCGCGTCGCCCTTGCCCAGGAGTTGCTCGCCTCCGCTACTGTCCAGGATCGTGCGGGAATCAATCTTGGTGTTCACTCGATAGCTCAGTCGCGAAGGCAGGTTGGCCTTGATGACACCGGTGACGATGTCCACGCTCGGGCGCTGCGTGGCCAATACCAGATGAATGCCCACGGCGCGGGCTTTTTGGGCGATGCGGGCGATGCTGTCTTCCACCTCGCTGCGCGCCACCATCATCAGATCCGCCAGTTCATCAATGACCACGACGACGAAGGGCAGCGGCTCCAGCACCATTGGGCGGTCCAGCCAACGCGGGTTCGGCGTGCGATCACCTAGATCCACGATGCCGCCCGCGCTGTTGATTTTCGCGTTGAACTGTTCGAGGTTGCGAACACTCAAGAGGGCCAGCCGCCGATAGCGATCCTCCATTTGCGCCACGACCCACTTCAGCACGCGGCCCGCCTCCTTCATGTCCGTGACCACCGGGGCCCAAAGGTGTGGAATGTCTTCGTAGACGCCCAGTTCCACCATCTTGGGATCCACCAGAATGAGCTTCACTTCCGAGGGCAGCGCGCGCATCAGGATGGAACAGATCATGGCGTTGACGCCAACACTCTTGCCGCTGCCGGTGCTGCCACCAATGAGCAGGTGGGGCATGCGCGCGAGATCGGCGACAATCGGATTGCCCGCGATGTCCTTGCCCATGGCGAGCAGCAAAAGTGACGTGCCATCCTTACTACGGGGGTCGCGGAAGGCGGGCGAATCCAGCACCTCGCGGAAGGTGATGGTTTCCCGGTGAGCGTTGGGAACTTCGATGCCCACAAGGTTCTTGCCTGGGATGCGATCAATGCGCACGGCTTCGGCTTTCAGCGCCAGCGCCAAGTCATCTTCCATGCCCAGCACTCTCGCAAGGGGCACGCCGGCATCCGGTTGAAATTCGTAGACCGTGACGACTGGACCCGGCTGCATTCCCACCATCAGTCCCTTCACCTTGAATTCGGTGAGTTTCTGGCCAATAAGATCGCGAGTGGCTTCCAGGTCTTTGGGTTGGTCCAGTCGCTGATGCAGGGCCGGGGGGTCGAAGAGCCTACGCGGCGGAAGTTCTACGCGATCCGCGATGGAATTAAAAATGGGCTTCAATTTTCCAGAAGCCCCCATGGAATGAATGGTGGGGAGCGCGCCAATCGGCCCAGTCAACGGTTTCGCCGGAGTGGGTTCCATCAGCGGCAGGGGCTGCTGCTCGGAGACACGACCGTATTTGTCGGTCATGGTGCGAGCTTGCATCAGCGGTTTCTTGGGTGGCTGTGGAGGTGGCAGATTCCGGAGCAGCGCGGGCTTGATTGGGTGCGTCAGTCGCTTCTGCTGATCATTCGTCTGCGTCATCAGGATGTCCGAAGGAGACAAATCCATGCTTTCCATGTTCACGGAATGAATGACGGGATAGGAGAGCTCCTGCGGAATCTCGGGATGCTGCCGGCGGAATTCCGCGGATTGCCGCTCGGCCCTTGAGAGGGCCGCTGATTGCTCTTCCAACAACCGCTGCTGCTCGGCAATGAAGGCCAACTGCTGGGCATCCTGAATATCGAAATCCGGCAGGTTCTCCACGCCCTCGCTTTTCAGAAATGGCCGTTTCACCATGCCGATGAATCCGCGCACGCCGGTGTGGACCCCCTTGGCACCGCGCATGGGCAGCGGCTTCAGCAGAGGCCAAGCTTTTTCACCCATCCATCTTGCCAAGAGCGAGGCCACGGCGCGGGTGAGCGCGGGCGCGAGAATGAGCGCCGAGAGGAGGAACAACAACCCCATCACGATGGGCAGGCCCCAACCCAGGAGACGCTGCAGGGGCGGAAACAGGATGGACCCAAGCCAGCCGCCCCACCGAAGATCCATGGGGCTCATGCCATCACCGAGTGAAAATTCTCGAATGCCAAGCGCGCCGAGAGAGGTCCACAACACGAAGGCCAAGGCCACCCAGGCGAGTCGCGGCGCAAGGCGAGCCAGCCATCGGGAGTCTTTGTCATCGGTCGCCGGAACCCAGCATTCCCACAGTATGTAGATGGGCACCAACCAGGAACCAGAGCCCACCAAGGTCATCAGGACACCCGCCAGGATGGCTCCGAAAGTGCCGCAGAGATTGTGCACGGGCTGCCCCAGATTGCCCGAAGAAAAGGGCATGGGGTCCGTGGGGTAATAGCTTATGAGCGACAGCAGCAGAATCAGTGCGAACACCGATGCCACCGCTTTCGCCAAGATCGGACCCAACCCCTTCAAATCATCTCCATCGATACTGAATTGAGTGTATCTGAGGTGAAGGCTGTGGGCGGTGGGCTATGGGCGGTGGGTATTTGAAAACGGCCCGAAGGGCCGCGCCTTTCCTACAGCCTAGAGCCTACGGCCTACAGCCTATCTAAGCATCGCCTACCGACCGCCGGAATCGCCATTCCGAGGGTCCTTTTGTTCGAGCATGGCCAGGCGCGCGCCGGGATCCCATGTGGGTTTGCGCAGGTCTTGCAGGTAGTCGCCCACCTTCACGAATTGCCAGCCTTCTTGTCGAGCGCGATCCATGAAGGCGCCGAGTTTTTTCGAAGGACGATCCGTTTCCGTTCGGCCACTGCCCAGGTGCATGAGCACAATCAGGCCATCGGAATCCCGCTTGGAAAGCCTCTTGTGGAGCCGCTCCAGCACCGCGTTTCCGTTGCGATAAATGTGCTTTTCGGATGGAGTCGCCCAATCCAGTGTGTCTGCGCCTTCGCTCCAGCCCACGTGGCGGAATCCGATTTCTTCGGCCCATTCCCGCAGTTCTTTGGTCTGTTCGCCATAGGGTGCCCGCCAATACGGGTCCATGGGATGTCCCAGCAGTTGGTAAAGCGCGCGGTCGGCGGAGAGCAATTCGTCCTGAAATTTGTCCTTGGTCCACTTTGTATCGCGCCTCATGCCTGGCGCGAAATGCGGATGATTCATGGTGTGGTTGCCCAGCTCATGGCCTTCTCTATCCATGCGCCGAACCAGCTCTGGAAATTTCTGGATGAAGGCCCCGGTGAGGAAAATGGTGGTGCGCACATTTCTCGATTTCAGCGTATCCAGGATTTCATCAGCGCTTTCATTGGAGGAACCCCCATCGAAACTCAGCACCATGCGGCGCTGCCCCGGCTGGATGGTCTTCGGTCCACGAACCAGATTGAATCCTTCTCCCGCACCTGCCCAAAGGGAAGCGCCAGGAAGGATGGAGCCGAGCGCGGGTGGAACCGACGGAACGGGAAGTGGCTGAGGTTGGGGCCAGGCATGACTATCAACATCAACGGGAAGCCCTGGCTTGGATGGTTCGGGAATGTTCCGGCGTCTGGGGGAGGGCACCAGTTCAGCTTTCATGACAGGCACAATCGTGGGCATTTCGGCTGGCACCACAGCGGGCAACACCGTGGATGTGCTGGAAGGAGCGGTCGGCATTTCGTTGGAGAACGCGGGAGAAGGCGCTGGTATCTCGGCCAACGCTAATTGGCGGCGGAGCGTTTCCAGAGCATCCTCGGGCCCTGCGTCCTGTTGAATCGAATGATTCGGTGACGGGCGCTGGGTGGGCCGTTGCGAGGGCCATTGGCGTGTGAGGGAGGCCGCCCGCGGCGCGGCCCCGAAACGCCACTGTGCCAATACTTCCCCTTCTGCCGTTCGCAATTGCGCCACTTCACCTATCGGAGGCCTGAACATCTCCCAGCGCACAGGGCCAAAAGTCGCATGATGGGTTTCGCGAATGGAGCGGCCTTCCAGCACCAGATCCATGGGGCGATCCACTTCCCCCTGCACCACCAGCACCCCATTGAGGATCTGGCAGGTCCAGGGTTTCAAAGCAACGGTTGGCTTCGCCACGGGCGTGGGCGGAAGGTTTTTCTTGCCGCAGGCGGTGAAGCCCAGCAGCACGAAGAACAAGACGTGGCGGGCCTTCACGCGACACTCCGGCAGCCCGCCCAGTAATTCGCTTTTTCGCGGATGCGAACGCATTCAGGGTTCAGACCAGCATCCTTGAAATGTTGATAGGCCCACCGTGCGAGTGATTCCGCCGTGGGGTTGCGGCCTTCGAGTGGCGGCTGCTCATTAAGGAGCGTGTAATCCACTTCAGTGATCCAGGCATCCAACGAAGCTTCAAACGCGGCTTCGGTTTGCGGGCCGGCCGACTCATTCAACGCAATAGTGGCCGCGATCTCCCAATTGTGGCCGTGCCGCTCCTCCACGAATCCAGGCAGGTCGTGAAAATGATCCGCCACGAAGGGACGGCGCAGGGTAAGTAAGAAGGAATCCATATTCCTAGTCTAGGTCGTACAGCAATTCCTGCCCATCAAAGCTTGCAACACCAAGGGCGGTCACGAAGGAGGCTGGAGTAAAACGACCGCCCATGGGACTTGAGACCTGACTCGGGGGGCCGCAACGCTTCGCGTTCGGTCCTATCCTCACCTTCGCTTCGCTTCGGTCGGATGGTGGGACTTGCGATTCCACACCCAGCATCTCATCCCAGTTCCTCACGCAGCGCCGCAAGATAGCCCAGGAGTATTTGTTGGCGGCTGGTGGCCAAGGCTTTCGCGGCTTTTGTGTTCATGCCGGCCGCAAGCTTCAAGAGCTTTCTCTCGAAATGGTCCAGGCTGAAGGCCTTGTCATCCAGATCTCGCCTTTCCGCCCAGGGATCCCCCGAATCCCA
>JANOLT010000217.1:0-3288 GCA_031419915.1 Holophagaceae bacterium | reverse complement strand
CACCAAGATCGAACACCGCGAATGGATGAACTTCACGCGGTTGGGCATCGAAATCCAGCAGGAGATCAAGGAAACAAGCGTCCGGAACGCAGATGGCAGCCTTCATTTCACCTGGCGAACGCAAATTTCTAAAGAGCCCCTGGAAGGTCAGGCCGACTGGTCGCCGTTGCGCCCAAAAGAGCTGCGGGTGAAGTCCAATGGCTTTGATGTGAAGGTCATTCCCATGCGAGCCGACGCCCTGCTCTGGCCCCGCGACGTGGAAAACAAAATGCGCGAAGCGGCGCGGCTCAAGAAAGCCGTGAAGATCAGCAGCTATTCCTTCACCACGCAGCAGTGGACCCAGTTGGATCTGAACCCCGTGGGCCTTTCGCCGCTGCCTGGATTCCCCGACGCGGTGCTCTTCAAGGGCCTGGAGATAGACGGCACCACGCGCACCGAAACCTCGGTCTGGATCAGCCCCACCCGCGGCGATCTAAAGCACACCGGCGAAATCATGGGCCTGAGCCTGGTGCTTCAGCGCGCCGAGCTGCCGGATCCCGTTGGCAGCAGCAAGGGCAAGGAGGCCTTTTTCGAGCAGAGCCTGAAGACCATCCCGCAGCATCCCTTCCAGCCCTGGCTGACGGTAGTGCTGCTTCGGTGGCAGGGCGCCAAGCCGCTCAAATTGCCCGAGGACCCACAGCAGCATCAGGTAAAGCCCAATCTATTCGCGCTGAAACAAAGCGCACCCCTTAAGGCCGAAGAGGCCAAGGAACTCCCCGTCAAGGGCAAGCCTTCGAAGGAGGACGCGCCCTTTCTCGCGGCCACGCCGCTCGTGCCATTCAATGACCCAGTCTTCGATGGCCTGATCTTTCGCTTGAGAGCGCCCCAAGGCGCTTCGCGCTGGGAACTGGCGCAACGGGTGACGGATTTCGTGTGGGAATGGATCACCCAAAAGGACTACACCGTGGGTTTCGCATCGGCTCTGGAAGTCTGCCGCAATCCACGAGGCGACTGCACCGAGCATGGCGTTCTCGCGGTGGCGCTGCTGCGCAAACTGGGCGTCCCTGCCCGTGGCGTGGTGGGCTGGATGGCCGCCGGTGAAAACCTGGGTCTGCATTTCTGGGTTGAAGTGAAACTGGGCCAACGATGGGTGCCCGTGGATCCCATGTTTGACCAGGCCCCCGCATCGGCCTTCCGTCTGAAGCTGGGCACCACCGACCTGGCGAATCTGGGTTCCGTGGGGTGGGAAGATGCAGGCCAAATCTTTGGCGGCGGCACCTGGAAGGTCGAAAAGCCCGATGGCTTTGGCGGCATCCACATCGAGGGCGGGAGCGAAACCCTTCGCGCGCCGGACGGCACGCGCCTGCGCGCAGTCGGGTCCACGTGGAGCATGGGCGCTGGGCTGACGCTCCATCATGAAAGCGGGGACTTGAGCATTTCCGCCCTGCCCCGCCCTTACCTGGAGACGCTGGAAGGCGCCAAGCACCTGCAATCAGGGCGCTGGAAGGGCTGGTGGCAACCGAAAGAACAAAAGCTCTACGTGGACCTCGGTGATCGCCGCTGGCTGAGCGTCGAGCCGATCAACGAACAAGGCTCCACGGATTTCATGGAGAAACTGGTAGTGGAAAACCCCAGTCGTTAGGAAATATCTTTAACCGCGAATTCACGCGAAGGATAGGTCACTCTCAGCGCGTTCTTCGCCGCTCCATTTTTTCCTTGGAGTGATGCATTGCCTGGCCGGCAGCTTTCACGCGATGAGCCTTTCCCGATCCGTGAGATTCTGGAGGATTGCAGTATCGGAGTTGTAATGCCTGTCGCGTTATCCCTGGTTAATGTCAGCAAAGCCTATGGCGCCCAACCCATCCTGGACTCCATCAGCTTCGGGTTGCAGGAAGGCGAAAAAGTAGGACTCATCGGTCGCAACGGCGCAGGCAAGAGCACCCTCTTCAAGCTCTTGGCGGGGGTGGAGACGCCGGACAGCGGCGAAGTGATCATCACCCAAGGGTTGCGCGTGGCGCGCCTGAGCCAGGAGCCGGAATTCGCGCCCGGCGCCACTGTGCGCCAGGCGCTGGAAGACGCGCTCAAAGATCATCGCAAGCTCCTGGACCGCCACGCCGCCATCCATGAAGAGCTGCACGGGGATGGAGAAGAAGTTGCCAATGATTCAAAGGCCGAGCGGCTCCATCAGGAGCTGAACGCCATCGAACATCACTTGCATCACATGGGCTGGGATCTGGAGCCGCGACTGAAAGAAGCCTGCACCACCTGGGGGCTGACGGATGTGGAAGCCGACGTGGAATCGCTTTCCGGTGGATGGCGCAAGCGCGTGGCCCTGGCTCAGGCCTGGCTCAAGGATCCCGATGTGCTGGTGCTGGACGAGCCCACCAACCATCTCGATCCCGAGCAAGTGGAAAAGCTCCAAGCCTGGCTGCTGGGCTTCGAGGGCGCGCTTCTTCTCATCACCCACGACCGACACCTGCTGGATTCGGTGGTGGGGAAAATGCTCGAACTGGAAGGCGGCAAACTGGCCATCTACGAAGGCTCCTACAGCGACTACATCCTGCTGAAAGCCGACCAGGAATTCCGCGAAGCTCGCCTGACGGATCACATGCAGAACCGCCTGCGCCGAGAGATGGCCTGGCTGCGGCGCGGCGCCAAAGCCCGCACACGGAAATCCAAGCTCCGCATCCAGGACGTGCTGGATCTGAAGGACGACGTCGACGACCGCAGCCGCAGCGAATCGCGCGAGAAACTGACCTTCGCGGGTGGCGCCAACCGCAGCGATGCACTCGTGTCCGGCCGTGACCTGCGTTTCCGCTACAGTCCCGAAAGCCCCGATCTTCTGGGCGGTCTGGATCTCGTACTTCAGCGCGGTATGCGCATCGCACTGCTGGGTCCCAACGGCTGTGGCAAGTCCACGCTGCTGAAGGTGGTCATGGGCGATCTCAAGGTGGTCGGCGAGCTCACCCGGCACCCCAAACTTTCCATTTCCGTCATCAGCCAAGGCCGGGGTGAATTGGACGGGAACGCCTCGGTGTTGGACAACCTGGCGGAGCGTGCGGCAGTGGTGAACATCGGTGGTTCGGCCATTCTGGCCCACGTCTACCTCACCCGGTTCGGTTTTCCTGTGGACCAGCAGAAGCGCGTGGCATCCACGCTCAGTGGTGGCGAGCGCAACCGCCTGCTGTTGGCGCGCACCATGCTGCATCCGGTGGATCTGCTGGTGCTGGACGAGCCCACCAACGATTTGGACATCCCGACCTTGCAGAACCTGGACGAAGCGCTTCAGGATTATCCGGGAACCCTGCT
>JANOLT010000216.1:0-3492 GCA_031419915.1 Holophagaceae bacterium | reverse complement strand
GTTCATGCGAATGCCCAGCTTCGAGCGGCGTCCCTGAGGGTTTGCACGGCGGGATGCCGCAGCCGACGCTCGACACTGATAGCGTATATGCGCTCTTGCACCCCCTCCGCGGGTCCGAGACGCCGAACGTGGTGCTGGCGGACCACTTCCGAGGCGATGGCCTCTGGCGCCGCGAACCAGCCTGAACCCGCTTGGCCGAAAGCATTAAGCAAGGCACTGTCGCTGAATTCCCCAGTAATTCGGGGACGGATCCCATGGGTGGCCATCCATTGGTCCAAGGACCGCCGCAAAGCGGTGCCGGGGGTCGGCAGGAGCCACGGCTGACCGTCCAGGCAGGTGGGGAAGGGGCCCTTCAGGCGCCGCGCCAGGGAGGCCTCCGCAAAAATAGCCACACCGCACTCGGCCACCAGGTGGCTGAAGGCTTTGAAACGGGCCGAGGCATCCAAGGGGCGGTCCGTGAACACCACATCCAGATCGTGGGAGGCCAGGGAAGCCAGCAAGCGATCGGTAGCGTCCTCACGGGCGAACAACCGGGGCGCCTCGGGCATCTGTAGGACTGGTTCAAGAAGCTTCTGGACCATCAATTTGGAAAGGGCCTCGGAGATGCCGACAGCAAACACCGGCCGCCGGGCGTGGCTCTGGCCACCAAGGGCCTCTCGCAGTTCACGTCCCAGTCCGAAGATTTCGTCCGCATACCGGAAGACCATCTTCCCTGCCTCGGTGAGGGCCACACCACGACCCGCTTTGTCGAAGAGCTTCTCGCCGAGGTTCCGCTCCAGCGAACGGATCTGGGCGCTCAGCGTGGGTTGGGAAAGGTGCAACGCTTCGGCAGCCCGGCTGATGCCACCCTCCTTCGCGGCGGTCCAGAAGTAGAGGAGGTGGTGGTAGTTCAGCCATTCCATGAATAAATCATAGTAAATATCTATGGATTAATCATGTTTTATCGATTGGATCTAAGGATTGTGAGAACCCACGCTGGTACCTGTTGAACATTCCGCATGGAGCATTCAATGAACCTGGACATCCGCAGCTGCGGATTCGACCTCACCTCCTCCCTTCGCCTCCACACCGAACGGCGGCTGGCCTTTGCGCTCTCGCGGTTTGCCCCTCGCATTGGAGTCGTCCTCGTTCGCCTGGAGGACACTAACGGTCCCAAGGGTGGCGTGGATAAGCGCTGCCGCATTGAGGCCCGGCTTGAAGGCCATGCCCCTTTGGTGGCCGAAGTCACGGGTGCCGACCTCTACGGGGCCATCGACTCGGCCGCGGAGCGTATGGGCCGGGCCGTCTCTCGATCCGTATCCCGGACCCTTGACCGCTCCGTCGAACGGAACTTTGGCCGGGACCTAAACCTGGCCCTCGACCAAACCATCGATCAGTCCCAAGCTTGAGGAGGAACCCATGCCCGTGAAACCCAGCAGCAATGAAGAAGAATACGTGTTCCAACAGGAGCGAGACCGCCGTCGTCGCATGGCCCAGGAGGCTGATATGCGGATGCGGGGGGAGGAAAGCATACGCTTGAAAGACCTGCACTGGATGCGGTGTCCCAAATGCGGCATGGAACTGATGGAGCTGGAATACCGGAGCACCAAGATTGATCAGTGCAGCTCCTGCGACGGAATCTGGCTGGACGCCGGCGAACTGAAAGCCATCGCCACCGAAGAGGGCGGCGGGTTCATGCACAGCCTCCAGAAACTCTTCAAATCCTGAACCCGCGAGACCCCCCCGGTTTAGCGCGATTCATTCTTCACGGAGGATCCCATCAGCCCCCTTTACTGGCTCCTTTTCGCCCTCTTCCTCCTGGCCATCGAAATGGCCACGCCTGGGGTCTTCTTCTTCGCCTGTCTGGGCGTGGGGGCCCTGGCCGCGAGCCTGGCCGCGCTCTTCGGAGCCGGTCCCCTGGCCAGTTGGATCGTCTTCTTCGCCACGTCCACCCTTCTGGTGCTCACCGTGGCCCCCCTGGTCCGCCGCTTCATGAAGCGGCAGCGCACTGAGACCGTGGGCCTGGATGCCATCAAGGGCCAGCGGGTCCTGGTGGTGGAGGCTCTGGATCCACTCACAGGCCAGGGCCTGGTCCGCGTATCCAACGGCGCCCTCTGGCGCGTCGTGGCGGAGGAAGCCGCGCCCGCCGGGGTCTGGGTCGAAGTGGTGGATATCGTAGGAACCCGCCTCAAGGTTCGTCCTTCCCAACAATCCCTTTCCTAAGGAGTCCCCCATGGAACTTCAGTTCCCAATCCTGCTCGTCTTCGGTGCCTTTCTTCTGATCCTGGCGGCCAAGGCCCTGATCATCATCCGTCCCTTCGAGAAGGGTGTGGTGGAGACCCTGGGCAAGTACAGCGCGCCGCCCCGCGATCCCGGGCTCGCATTCGTGCTGCCCTTCTTCCAGAACATCATCAAGATCGACACCCGCGAGCAGGTCATCGAGGTGCCGCCCCAGGAGGTGATCACCAAGGACAACGCCGCGGTCACCGTGGACGCCGTGATCTACTTCCGGATCACGGACCCGGTGCGCGTGCTCTACAACATCGCCAATTTCCAGTACGCCGCCGTGAAGCTGGCCCAGACCAATCTGCGCAACATCGTGGGCGAAATGGAACTGGATCAGACCCTCAGCAGCCGCGAAAAGATCAATAGCCAGCTCCGCAACGTGCTGGACGAGGCCACGGATGAGTGGGGCGTGAAGGTGGTGCGGGTGGAGATCCAGAAGATCGAGCCCCCCACGGATATCACCAATGCCATGTCCAAACAGATGAAGGCTGAGCGAGAGAAGCGGGCCGCCATCCTCGAATCCGAGGGATTCAAGCAAAGCGCCATCCTCAAGGCCGAAGGAGAGCGCGAAAGCCAGATCCTGCGCGCCGAAGGCGATAAGAAGGGCGCCATCATCCGAGCCGAAGGCCAGGCCCTGGCCGTGCGCACACTGGCCGACGCCGAGCGCTTCCGCATCGAGACCGTCTTCAACGCCATCCACGCCGGGAATCCCACTCCCGGACTTATCGCCATCCGAAGCCTAGAGGCCCTGGAAAAGATCGCTGACGGCAAGGCCACCAAGATTTTCCTGCCCACCGAAGCCGCCGCGGCTCTTTCCAGCCTCGGCGCCATCGCCGAGATCTTCCGGGAAAAGGCCGAAGCGGCATCCGCCCCAAAAGCGCCGGACACTCCTTCCGCCCCGGCCCGGCCCGCCGCTCCCTCGCCTGAGGCCTGAGTCGTTGCGACAAAATAAACTGGCCGATTCGGTGACCTTCCGACATAGAGGCTCCAGCTCTGCGAACGATAGTGAGCAGAAGGGCGCACTGCGCCCGATAGCTGGAGGGGCCGTAGCAAAATAACCTGAACTGCACAGGTTATTTTGGCACGGCCCCTAAATCCCCCACCTCCAGACGGAAACCTCTATCGGGCGAATTCCGTCGCGCGGGTTTCGCGCATGACCGTGACGCGGATCTGGCCGGGGTACTGCATCTCGGCTTCGATGCGCTTGCTCACGTCCTTGGCGATCCA
>JANOLT010000215.1:0-4830 GCA_031419915.1 Holophagaceae bacterium | reverse complement strand
AAGGCTCCTTGTGGGTGGCCGCCGAGGGCCTTCACCGCCTTCAGGGTCGTTTTCTCTGGACCGGCTTCACACGCAAACAGGGCCTTCCCGTAGACGCGGTGTGGAGCATCCACCGAAGCAGGGATGGAGAACTCTGGGCGGCCACTCCGCGAGGCATGGCACGCCTGAAAAACAGTGGCTGGGAGCTGGTGCCGGAGACCCGCGAGCGTACCCTCTACGCCATCGCCGAAAGCCCAGAAGGTGGGGTATGGGCCGGCGGAGTCTCGGCTGAGCACAAGCCCAACACACTCTTCTACCGGGCTCCAGGCCAAGGCCAGTTCAAGGAGATACCCATTCCGTCCGTGAAGCGGAACCTCGTAAGCTCCCTCGCGGCGGGCGCGGATGGGACCATCTGGATCGGAACCCAAGGAAATGGCCTGCACCGGCTCCGAAAAGCGGAGGGGAAGTCAGGAAGCGCATTCTTGTGCGAACTAGTGAGCCTTCCAGGTGGCACGCATGAGGAAATCATCAATCGCGTCATGGTGGATCACGAAGGTTTGGTTTGGACCGCAGGCAATCAGGGACTTTGCCTTTTTGATGGCCGCTCCTGGCACCGCTTTGGCCCATCCGAAGGTCTGAAGGATTCCAACCCCAGCAGCCTGGCAAGGGATACCAAGGGCAACCTTTGGGTGGCTTACTGGACCGCCCATGGCCTTACGCGGCTCAGCAAAAAGGGAGAGACCTGGCAGGTGACGGGGCAGGTGCAGGAACCTGCGGAGCTCTTTCGGGACGATATTGTCTCTCTGGACTGTGATGGGAAGGGTGTGCTTTGGTTCGGCACCACCCAAGGCGTGAAGCGCTGGGAGCCGACGGGTCTTGATGGGGGTCCCTACGAGATCTATGGACGCAGCCAGGGCCTGCCGGGCGACGACTGTACGGCCAATGCGCTGTTCATCGAACCGGGTGGCGATGTATGGGTTGGCCTGAGCGCCGGCATCGCCCAGTTCCACGGCGCTTACTACCACGGCCCGCCCCAGGCTCCCATGGCCAAGCTCACCTTCATGAAAGAAGGATCCGGCCGGGTACTTCCACTGGGGGGAGATCTGCGCATTCCCCATCGTTGGCGCAGCGTGGACTTCGCTTTTGCCTCGCCCAGTTTTCAGAATGAATCACATTTGAAACCCCAGTTCCGCCTGGTGGGCTTTGAGGATGAATGGCGTGATACAACCGCTCGGGAAGCGCGTTACACCACGCTGCCGCCAGGTTCCTACCGTTTCGAAGTGCGCTTTGGCGATGCCAGCGGACAATTCGGCGAGTCGGCGGTGCAGGCTTTTCAAATTCTTGCCCCTTGGTGGCAGAAACCCTGGTTCTTCCTGCTGGCAGGACTGGTGCTGGCAGGCTTGATTTTCCTTTTGATCCGTTGGCGCACGGCGCTGCTCCTTCGAAGAACCCAGGGCCTGGAATCCTTGGTCCGGCAGCGAACTACGGACCTGCTGGCGTCCAATGAAGCGCTCCACCAGGCCAATATCGCACTGGAAGAATCCAGCATGATGGACGCTCTCACCGGACTACGGAATCGCCGCTTCCTTGGCATTCACATGCCGGAGGAAGAATCCCGCGTGCTGCGCGTCTACCGGAACTTTCTCGAATCAGGCGAGCGCAGCCTGCCTAAAGGCGAGGATCTGATTTTTTTAATGGTGGACTTGGATCATTTCAAATTCGTGAACGATACCCATGGCCACTCGGCTGGGGACCGGGTTCTAAAAGAAGCAGCGGAAGTTTTACGCAGTGCCTGCCGGGAGACAGACACAGTGGTCCGTTGGGGTGGCGAGGAATTCCTGGTGGTGGCGCGGCGCACAGATCGCGCATCCGCCCTGAACATCGCTCAAAAAATCCGCGAAACGATGGGAGCCCATCGCTTCGATCTGGGCGGCGGAAAATTTCTTCAGCGCACGTGTTCGGTGGGGTTCTCTGCCTTTCCCCTGTTGCCAGGACACCCCGGCACTTTCCATTGGGAGGATGCCGTGGAAATAGCCGATCAGTGCCTCTATGTGGCAAAGCGCAGCGGCAGGAATGGCTGGGTGGCCCTCACGTGTGAAACCGTGGATTTCGACTTGGCCTGGGCCCCTCGCATGCTGACGGACCTGCCGGGCCTCGCCAAAGAAGGCAAGCTGGTGCTGCGGACTTCATTCGAGAACCCGGAATCCATGAGCTGGTGAGCCCCTGATCCTGGATTCGGCATTTGGACTGGCTGAAACCGGGATGAAGTCTGAAGCCAACTGGATCGTGCAATCGCATAGAACGTTGCAGTGTTCCAGCGCTTCTAAACGATGGCGCCGGTGTTCATTCGGATCGCCACAGGGCTGTGATCGGCAGGGCCCACAGGTTGTCACCAAAGGGCAGGCGCTGTTCGCCAAGGTAGAGCACGACGCCTCGTGCGAATTTATCTCCGGCGGCTTCCTCGAGCGCCCGCAGACCGCGGAAGTCGCCGGGACCCACGCTCGCGGAGGCCTTGATCTCGACACCCACGACACGCTGACCCGGACCTTCCAGCACGAGATCCACCTCCTGGCCGGCGGCAGTGCGAAAGTGGTAAGCCGAGGCGGCATGACGGCTCCAACTCAACTGCTTGCGCAGCTCCTGCACGGTGAAAGTCTCCAGAAGCGGCCCCAAGGCAGGCGACTGTGCCAACGATTTCGCGTCGGTCTCGCCTCGCAGGTGGGCGGTCAGCCCTGAATCCAGCAGATGGATCTTGGGCGATTTCACAAAGCGTTTTCCCAGATTGGTGGACCATGCCGGCAAGGGTTGCAGGATGAAGGTGGCCTCCAGCAAGGCAAGGTAGCGCCGCAGGGTGGAATGGGGGATCCCTGCGGCGCGCGAGACTTCCGAGATGTTCATCAATGCGCTGGATCTGGCGGCGAGCAACCCGAGCAGGCGGGGCATGTCGGTGAGCCCCTCGATGTTGGCCAGATCGCGCACGTCCCGTTGAAGCAGGCTCGCGATGTAACTTCGGAACCAGGCGTTTCGGCGGTCGGATGTGCGGCGCCCCACCGCTTCGGGAAAGCCCCCGGCGATCAGGCGCTTACAGATATCCACGCGGTCCATGGCGAAAGAGCCGATCTGCCATTTTTTAGCCGCGAATAGGATGTCCACCAGATTGGTTTCTTGATCTTCCATCTCCCCCTGGGATAGCGGGTGCAAGGGCAGGATTTCCATGCGCCCCGCCAGGGATTCCGAGAGCCGGGGCAGCAGGAATACGTTGGCTGAACCGGTGAGCAGAAAGCGCCCGGGGCGATTATCCCGGTCCACCACTCGCTTGATGGCCGGGATCAACTCCGGCGCGAGCTGCACCTCGTCAATCACCGTGAATTTGCCTGCCGCCCGCACCAGCGCGGATGGATCGGAGCGGGCCAGGGCCGCCACCGCCGGATCATCCAGGGTCAGGTAGTGCCCGCCCCGCTTGGCGGCCACCTGCCGCGCCAGCGTGCTCTTGCCCGTTTGGCGCGCGCCGTTGAGCAGCACGACTCGTGTGTCGCGCAGGGCCGCTCTCAGTTTTCTCTCCATGAATCGCCAGTACATGGTGAGATATTAGCCACTCAGTGGCGAATTTGCATAGTTCATTTTTTAAGAAGCTAATCCGGCACCACCACCATTGGCCCGCGCGTCACCGTCGCAAGGGACGGCCACCCATTCTTGATGATGCGGACGCCGGTGAACGGATTTCGGCCTTGCGCTATGCTCCATAGGCATCCCGGAGCTCGCCATGACCATCCCTCCAAAGCAGGGTCTCGATCGCCGCGATTTCCTGAACCTCAGTTTAGCTGCGGGCGCCTTCGCGGTGGCTTCGCCCTTGCAGAGTGGCACGGCGGCGAAAGGCGCTCTCAAGGTGGAGGAGATGGGCCTCGCGGAGTTGCAGTCGGGGCTGGCCTCGGGACGCTGGACTTCGAAGGCGCTGGTGGCGGGCTACCTGGCGAGGATCCGGGCCCTCGACCAGGCAGGACCGAAGCTGCGCTCCGTCATCGAAGTGAATCCCGAGGCGATGACCATCGCTGCTGCTCTGGACCGGGAGCGCAAAGAAAAAGGTCCGCGGGGACCGCTGCACGGCATTCCAGTCCTCATCAAAGACAACATCGACACCGCCGATAACATGCACACCACCGCCGGGTCCCTGGCCCTTCTGGATGCACCTGCCCCCAAGGCGGATGCATTCATCGTGCAGAGGCTCCGCGAAGCGGGCGCCGTGATTCTCGGCAAGACGAATCTCAGCGAGTGGGCGAACTTTCGAGGCAAGGGCTCCACCAGCGGTTGGAGCGGCCGCGGCGGCCTCAGCCGCAACCCCTACGCCCTGGACCGCAATCCATCGGGTTCCAGTTCCGGTTCCGCGGTGGCCGTGGCGGCGAGCCTCTGCGCGGCGGCCATCGGCACCGAGACGGATGGCTCCATCGTCAGTCCCTCCAACGCCTGTGGCATCGTGGGCCTGAAACCGACGCTGGGCCTGGTGAGTCGTAGCGGCATCATTCCCATCGCCCACAGCCAGGATACGGCGGGGCCCATGGCGCGCACGGTGCGCGACGCGGCGATGCTATTGGGTGCAATGGCAGGCCTGGACCCCAAGGACGCCGCCACGGAGGCCTCCCGCGGGAAGGCCGTGGAGGACTACACCCGATTCCTGGATCCCGCCGGGCTGAAGGGTGCGCGGCTCGGCGTGGTGCGGAGTTTCATGGGCTCGAACCCACATCTGGCGAAAGTATTCACCGCCGCCCTCGAAGTGCTCAAGGCCGCCGGGGCGGAACTCGTGGATCCCGTGGAACTCTCCACCAGCGGTTGGAGCGGCCGCGGCGGCCTCAGCCG